>CANRMO010000088.1 GCA_947631755.1 uncultured Lachnospiraceae bacterium
CGGCTTCTCTTCCGCTCAGAACATATTCGCCCTTCATTCCGATGTTCTCAAGAATCAGGCATGTCATCTCACTGGCATTTTTATCATCATCTACCACCAGCACCGGCAAGTCCATAAGGTTCTCCGTATTCGGTATTTCCGTATCTACAAGCTTAAGGATCAGCGTTACAACAAATTGCGTTCCTTTGCCTATCTCACTCTCTACGGTAATATCACCATTCATCATGCGGGCAATATTCCTTGCAATGGTCATTCCAAGTCCTGTCCCCTCAATCTTGCTTACCCTTGAATCCTCCTCACGGCTGAATGGCTCAAACAGCTTTTCCTGAAACTCCTTACTCATACCGATTCCGTTATCGCGGAAGACAAATTCATAACAGCCATAGCCATGCATATTGGATGCTTTCTCGTTAATCTCCAGCTCAATATTTCCGCCCGGATTCGTGTATTTTACTGAATTTCCCAATATATTCATAAATATCTGCTGCATTCTCATGGTGTCACCGATTACAAACTCATGCTCTACGTTCGTAATATGCACATCAAGCTTATGCTTCCTCTCCTGCATGGAAGGGCGTATCATAGTTACCAGATTTCCAATCAGGTCGGATAAATTAACTTCCTCCTCCATCAAATCTATTTTTCCTGATTCAATCTTGCTCATATCGAGAACTTCATTGATCAGTGACAAAAGATGTCTGCTGGAGACAGTAATCTTTCTCAGGCAATCTTCAACACGCTCCTTATCCTCCAGATATTTTCCTGCAATTGCCGTCATTCCGATAATCGCATTCATCGGAGTTCTGATGTCATGACTCATTCTTGACATAAAATCACTTTTGGCCGCATTTGCGTAATTGGCGGCTTCACATGCTTCTCTTAATGCCTGCTGCTCCTGTTCTTCCTTTTGCTTGCTTTCCGTCACATCCTGTGCCACATATAATGCCCGTTTTGGTCTGCCGTCGCTTGCCACCTCAGCCAGTACGATACTGGCGCGAATCCATGCTCTCCGGTTATTCTCATCCGGCACCTTGCGGTATTCAAAAGCAACCACCGGATGTTCCGTACTCAGAGAATTCAGCAGGTTCTGATAATTTACATGCTCCAGATATTCCTCTCTGTCATCAGCAGAAACAAAGTTCTTGGCATACATATGAATCCCCTGCGTATAATTTCTTTCATCTCCCAGGATACTGCTAACTTCCGTCTTCTGGATTACAGGCCTGAATGAATCGTTCTCAAGATCCATATAATATGTTGCAAAAAACATACTGGTTAAGCTGTTTATAATAGATGCTTTTTCTATCGATTCCCTGTATGCGTGCTCTTCCTCCAGCTTTTCTGACGTAATATCACGCCCCAATATATTGACAACTGTTTTTTCTCCCTGTCGTATATAAAGCACATGCTCTTCTGTCCATAGCAAAGACGTGCCCCTGTGTCTATACTGGCATATATCTTCGCGAAAATCCTGTACCGTTTCAGCGTTTTTCCGAAGATTTTCGAGAAATAACATTTTTTTAAATTCTTCCCTGTCCTCTTCTACAACCGTTTCCTCGAATGCCTTTCTGACATAATGGTCATAATCACCTTCCTCGCGCCTGCCCGCAATACCTTCCCTCAGATAGACTCTCTCGCATATTCCGGTTTCCAAATTTATGGTATTTAATATACTATACCTTGATTTGATGATTGCCGCCATTCTATGGTCATTCCGTGTCCGCTCCATGTCTCTTTTCGTCTGTTCATCCACATCCTGAAAAGCCAGAATCACATAACCGCCCTGTTTTTTGTTTTCTTTAAAATAGGCGGATATGGAAATATGCCGCCACTCACCATGCAGCAGTACCCGGCACAGAATTGTCTTTTTCTTTTCTCCATTTTTCCACGCTGTCTGGAGTGATCTTAGGGAAAGCTGATTGTATACTTCCTCCTGTTCCTCGGGCGATATGTATTCAGCTCCTTTGCCTTTAATAGCATTATCCCAGAAAAATTTTTCTTCGTCCACGTTCTGTCTTATCTTTTCCGTAGTCCACACTATATTTACATCGCCGCTTTGCAGGTCTACAACATAAATGGCAAAATTTGACTCTCCCAATGAGTTGATGATCTCCTGATTCCGGAGATTAACCTCTTCTCTCGCAAGCCCATCCTTAAACGTATCATGGACATCCTTAAGACAGATCATAACCTTCTGGTCATCATCTGTATAATCAAAATCCGGAACAATTTCCAGTGTGTGCCATCTATATTTATCACCGGCTCTGCGGCGGTAAATACAACTCAGCTTTTTTGCGCCCTTTTTCAATGCGGTTTTCACATTCTCAAAATGGACAAAATTCTCATATCGCTCGATGTCCTCCTCATAAACATAACCACATTTGGCAATACCAAAAAACCAATCAGTAAGAGAAGTCATATATTCGCGCATTTCCTGAATTTCTTCCTCATCCACTTTTACGATAGAGAAACTATTCGTGCTTAAATTTCCCCGCAAAACCTTATGGTATACATGATTTGCCACCTCTGCATAAGGCGTAACCGCGATCATAAATGCCGGAACCGTTTCCTCCCACAGAATGCGGGTGGCCGCAATCTCGACTGCCTTACCGAAAGGATCATCATAATTAATGGAACGTGCTTCCTTTTTATCTCCGATATACAACAGCGGACAATTATCACAGGTGCCTTTCCATAATTCATGGCAGACCATGCCTTTCTCAATATTTGGTGCAACTTCTCTTACCCGTTTGTTGTAGTATAAAATTTTATGATTATCTTCCCGTATGACATAAATTGCTGTCATTTGAAGTGAATCCAGTATTCGTTCATATTCTCTCGTTTTCATTTATATCCCTCCGTATTTATAATATTTTTGGGAATTTGAAGCTTCATCTACAGAACTTAATGTCGTATAATTATATCACTATCAGAATATCAATACAATACCCATAGTAAAAGACGGTGCCCTGTAAAAAGGCATCTGGCCTTTTTGAGTGGGATTTTTCGCGGTTCGCCACGCTTATGACAAATGTATGCGCTAGATTGTTTGTGTTGGAAAAAAATACATAAAAGACAGCGTATAGCTTTGGAATGGAGGAACAGATGAACAGACGCATTTTGTATATTATAGTTGGTTTCATGGTATTGCTTTTGGCGCAGGGGACGACGGTGAGTGCGGCCAGTGGGGGCGCCGGGGAAACTCCTTCCCCGGCCCCGACAGCGGCCCCTTCTGCGGTTCCGACAGCGCAGCCGCCAGAAGAAAAGGAAATTAAAAAGATAGATGTTCTGAGCACGGTGACTAGGGTTGCCTATGGCGATCATTTTGACACCTCATTTATATCGGTGCAGGTGACCTACGAGGACAACAGCATAAGCATTGTGAAGCCGGATACGATTTCCACCATTGACACTTCCCGGCTGGGTGAACAGAAGATCAAGGTAACGTATTCCGGTAAAGAGGCAGAATTTACGTTATATGTCATGCCAAGAAAAGCGGGCGGATTAAAGAGGAAAGCCAGCGATTCCACTTCTGTCACAGTTACGTGGAATGTACTGGAGGAAGCAGAGTCATATGTGGTCTATACCTCGGATTCAGAGGCGGGCAGCTATACAAAAAAAGACACGGTGACAAAGAATGAGTACACGTTTAAAAATATGAAACCTGGCGTGCTGGTCTATGTAAAAGTGCGGGCAGCTGCCGGGGACGACATGGGTGAATTTTCGGATCCGATCGTGATCGCGCCGAAACCCGGGCAGGTCACGGGCGTGAAAGCGGTGAAGAATGTGAAGACAAAAATAACGCTCCAGTGGGACGCAGCTCCGGGCGCGACGGGGTATGCGGTCTATTACCGGGTTTCCACCGGCACGGCCTATGCGCTGGCAGGGTATACGACAGAGCTCTCCTATCAGGTGCTGGATCTGACAGCGGGAAAGGATTATTATTTCATTGTCTATGCCTACGCCGCCACGGAGGACAACTTAGGTGACGGCTCAGTCCCTGCGCTCTATGGCACGGCGCCTTCGATCCCATCCATAAGCAAGGTCAAGGGCGGTGATAAGCGCGTCAAAGTTTACTGGACAAAAGGGAGCGGTGCGGTGACATTTCGCATCTATGTCTCGACAAACCGCAATTCTGGGTATACACTGATGACAGCTGTAACAAACCGCAGTTATAAGATCGCAGCGGCGGACGGGCTTAAAAATAATAAAACATACTATGTAAAAGTGGAGGCAGTGAGGACCGTGTCAGGCATTGTGATGAGTTCGACGTCTGATCCGGTATCGGCAAAGACAAAAAAAGCAAAGGCGACGAGCACAAAGGCCAAACTGTATAAAACGAAGAAAAAATTCAAAAAATCCGCTGCCTGTAAAAAATATAAGGAATTTAACAGCCGCGTGGTCTATGGGAAATCTTTTGTCCTGCCGGGGCTTCTGGTCACAAATGTGGCCGGGTTTAATTCGGTCCGCATGGTTCCCCAGAGCATTGCCTTTGCAGGAAATTATCTGCTGATCTCCGCCTATGACTACACAAAAGCGCAGGAATCAGTGATCTATGTGATGGACAAGGCCACGCGCAAATACAAGACTACGGTTGTGCTTCCCCACACCGGGCACCTCGGCGGCATCGCTTATGACGGGACAAATATATGGATGACGCACGGGAAGAAACTGGAGTGCATCCCTTATTCGACGATTAAAAACGCCGCGGATTCCGGCGCGGCCTATGTGGAAATATTTGAGCTGGCCTCTGTGTACCAGACAGCGGAGACCATCTCCTATGTTTCTTATTACAAGGGGAAACTCTGGGCGGGGGCCTACAATGAAAAGAGCAAAAAATACATGTACGGTTATTCGATCCGTAATAAGAACAGCGCGCCGGCGCTGACCAGGACAAACCGCATGCTGATGCCGAACCGGACCCAGGGTGTTGCTTTTACCTCTGGCGGAAAAATGATCATATCGCGGTCCTGCCAGACGATGAAAGGGAGATCTGGGTTTATGTCCCGTTTAGATACCTATAAGCCCACGTGGGATCTGTCAAAAAACAGTATAAAGAAAAATAAAATGAAAAAGACCGTGAAAATGCCGCCCATGAATGAGGGGATCGCGGTTTCCGGCTCTTACACGTATGTGATCTTTGAGTCGCCTGCATTTTCAGAGTGCAAGGCGCCCGTGGACCGGATCGCAGCGTTTAAGACGAAAAAAATAAGTTGAGGCTGTGTGTTTATCCGGCCGCAGGTTTTCGTAGAATAGGAGGATTTTTTAGTTATGTATGAGTTGATCGCAAAGGACGGAAGGGCAAAGAGGGGGCGCCTGACGACGCCCCACGGCGTCATTGAGACGCCGGTGTTTATGAATGTAGGGACTGTGGCGGCTATCAAGGGCGCAGTCTCTACTGTGGATCTGAGAGAGATTAAGACGCAGGTGGAGCTGTCCAATACTTATCACCTCCATGTGAGGCCGGGGGACCAGGTGGTGAGAAAACTGGGCGGCCTGCAGAAATTTATGGACTGGGACCGCCCCATACTCACGGATTCCGGTGGTTTTCAAGTGTTTTCCCTGGCGGGCCTGAGAAAGATCAAGGAAGAGGGTGTATATTTCCGCTCGCATATTGACGGAAGGAAAATATTTATGGGGCCGGAGGAGAGTATGCAGATCCAATCCAATCTGGCATCTACCATTGCCATGGCCTTTGACGAGTGCGCGCCCCATCCCGCGACAAGGGATTATATGCAGGATTCTGTGGACCGCACGACCAGGTGGCTGGAGCGGTGCAAGAAAGAGATGGACCGTCTCAATGCCCTGCCGGACACGCTCAATAAACAGCAGATGCTCTTTGGCATCAACCAGGGGGGCGTCTATGAGGATATCCGCATCGAGCACGCCAAAAGGATACAGGAGATGGACCTGGACGGGTATGCCCTGGGGGGGCTCGCCGTAGGGGAGAGCCATGAAGAGATGTACCGTATACTGGATGTCACCGTGCCGTTTCTGCCGGAGGACAAGCCGGTTTATCTTATGGGGGTGGGGACGCCCGCCAATATTCTGGAGGCAGCAGAGCGGGGAGTTGACTTCTTTGACTGCGTGTATCCGGCCAGGAATGGGCGCCATGGCCACGCCTACACAAACTATGGGAAAATGAATCTGCAGAATGCCAGGTATGAACTGGATGACCGGCCGATTGAAGAGGGATGCCAGTGTCCGGCCTGCCGCCATTATAGCAGGGCGTACATCCGCCACCTCTTAAAAGCAAAGGAAATGCTCGGACTTCGATTATTGGTCTTGCATAATTTATATTTTTATAATACAATGATGGAAGAAATCCGTGAAGCAATTGAGAAAGCAAACTTTTCGGAATATAAAAAAGAAAAGCTGGAGCGGATGGCGTCCGGCGCAGATTAAATATTTTAGGAGGTATACCATGCCTGGAGGAACAGTAGGTATTATTTTGCTTTATGTTGTTATTATCGGGGGGATGTATTTACTCATGATCCGCCCTCAGAAGAAGAAAGAGAAAGAGCACCAGGCGATGGTCAATTCTGTTGCCGTAGGAGACAGCATTCTGACCACCAGTGGTTTTTACGGTGTTGTGATTGATATGACAGATGAAGTTGTCATCGTGGAGTTTGGCAGCAATAAAAACTGCCGGATCCCGATGCAGAAAGCGGCGATCGTGGAAGTGGATAAAGCAGAGTAATTGTAGCAGGAAAGTTCTCCGTTTGCGGAGCGAAAACTGCGAAGCGGTTTTGAGAGGCCCGCGTTCTTTGCCGGGCCTTTTTAGTGTGAGGGGAAATGTGTTATGCAGATGATGTTCTGGGGATTGTTATTTGTCATGTTTGATTTCTGGCTCCGGCTCCCGGGGGGAGCGGTTGAAATTCTGCCGGATGTTATCGGTTATATCCTGGTTATCTTTGGGATGTTCCGGCTGGAGAGAGAAGAACCGTGTACGGCGGAGCCGTTTAAGCAGGGAAAGGTGCTGGCGGCCGTTCTGTTTTTAGTCAGTCTGGCCGAGACGGTTTTTGGTGTCACTGGTCTGAATATGGGAAACTGGCCCGGTTTGTGGGGGGCGCTCGGCTCGCTTGCGTCGCAGGCTGTCGTGCTGGTTCTCGTCGCTATGTGTATCCGGCAGATCGTGAGGGGAATTGTAAATATAGAAAAAGAATATAAGCAGGATCTGAGAGGCGATCTGCTGATCCAGGGACTGAGCATGTTTGTGGCCGCCAACCTGCTGGCCATTGTTCTGTCGGCAGTACCGGCTCTGAGGGGCGATCTGCTGACCATTGCCCTTTTTGCCATAAAAGCTGTCGCCGCATTCTTGTTTTTGTCCCGTCTTTTCAGTACGAACAGCCTTTATCGGGCAAACTGTAAAAAAGACAGGCTGCCGTAAGTGAGGATTTGGGAATAAAAATCAGTAAAAGTTAAAAAATAATAGAAAAAACCCTGTTCTTATGATATGATAGGAGCAGGGTGTATTATTCTGTAATAGGAAAGGAAAAATTTTTATGAAAATATTGGTTACAGGCGGAACCGGCTATATCGGCTCCCATACATGCGTGGAGCTGCTCCAGAAGGGCTATGAGGTAGTCATTTTCGATAATTTATACAATTCAAAAGCAGAGGTGACGGACAAGATTGAGTCCATCACAGGGAAAAAGGTAAAGTTTTACAAGGCAGATATGTTGGATAAAGAGAGCATGAAGCCTGTTTTTGAGGAGAACCGCTTTGATGCGGTGATTCATTTTGCCGGACTGAAGGCTGTGGGGGAATCGGTGGAAAAACCGCTTTTGTACTATAAAAACAATATTGCGGGCACGTTGAATCTGTGCGAGATGATGAGTGAGTACGGCTGCAAGAAGATTATTTTCAGCTCCTCTGCCACCGTGTATGGCTCGCCGGAGACTGTGCCGATCAAAGAGGATTTCCCGCTGAGCACGACAAATCCATACGGCAGCACGAAGCTCATGTTAGAGGGGATTCTCTCGGATCTGTGTGTGCCGGATGAAGAGTGGAGCGTTGTTCTGTTGCGTTACTTTAACCCGATCGGTGCCCATGAGAGCGGCCTGCTCGGTGAGAGCCCGAACGGGATCCCGAATAACCTCATGCCCTATATCATGCAGGTGGCGGTGGGAAAACTGCCGGAGCTCGGGGTTTTTGGCAATGATTATGACACACCGGACGGGACGGGCGTGCGGGACTATATCCACGTAGTGGATCTGGCAAAGGGACATGTAAATGCTGTCGAGAAAGTGACCTCTGACAATGGGGTAAATATTTATAACCTGGGAACCGGGAACGGCTACAGTGTGCTGGATATCGTGAAAGCATTTGAGGACGCCAACGGCGTGAAGATCCCGTATTCCATCAAACCGCGCCGCGCCGGGGACATAGCAGTCTGTTATGCAGATCCCAAAAAGGCGAGAGAAGAGCTGGGCTGGGAGGCGCAATATGATCTGAAAAGAATGTGTCAGGATTCCTGGCGCTTTGCAAAAAATAATTTTTAGGAGGTTTTTGTAAAATGAGTGAGGCAAAAAGTGTAATCGAGAGCGGAAAGGCAGTGTTGGGGATTGAGTTCGGCTCTACCCGAATCAAGGCAGTTCTGGTGGATGACCAGAACAAGCCGATCGCATCCGGGAGCCATGAGTGGGAAAACCAGCTGGTAGACGGTATCTGGACTTATAGCATTGACATGATCTGGTCAGGCCTGCAGGACGCCTACAGAGAGATGACAGAAGATGTGAAAAAACAGTACGGCGTGCAGGTGGAAGAGCTCGGCGCTATCGGCTTTAGTGCTATGATGCACGGCTATATGGCATTTGGCGGGGATGGTGAGATCCTTGTCCCATTCCGCACATGGAGAAACGCCATTACGGAAGAGGCGTCAGAGAAACTGACAAAATTGTTCAACTTCAATGTCCCGCAGCGCTGGAGTATCGCCCATCTCTATCAGGCAATCCTGAACGGGGAAGAGCACGTGAAGGACATTAAATTCCAGACGACCCTGGCCGGATATATCCACTGGAAACTCAGCGGCAGCAAGGTTCTCGGCGTGGGCGAGGCATCTGGTATGTTCCCGATCGACAGCGGGACAGGTACATACGATCAGAAGATGGTGGATCAGTTTGATGAGGCTGTGGCCGGAAAAGGGTATCCGTGGAAACTTCTTGATATTTTCCCTGCTGTGCTGAATGCAGGGGAAGACGCCGGAACTCTCACGGCAGAGGGGGCAAAGCTTCTTGACCCGACAGGGACGTTAAAGCCGGGTGTCCCGATGTGCCCGCCTGAGGGAGATGCCGGGACTGGCATGGTTGCCACAAACAGCGTAGATGTGAGGACTGGAAATGTATCTGCCGGAACGAGCGTGTTCTCCATGGTAGTTCTGGAAAAGGGACTCTCCAAAGTGTATCCTGAGCTTGATCTTGTGACGACCCCGGACGGTGCGCCGGTGGCCATGGTACACTGCAATAACTGTACTTCTGACTTAAATGCCTGGGTTGGCATCTTCCGCGAATTTGCCGAGGCATTTGGCATAGATGTGGATATGAATAAATTGTTCGGCACACTGTATAACAAGGCGATGGAGGGTGACGCGGACGGCGGAAATCTGATCTCCTATAACTACATTTCCGGTGAGAATATCACGGGCATGGAAGAGGGGCGCCCGCTGTTTGTGCGCACGCCGAACAGCAAATTCAACCTGGCGAATTTTATGAGGGTGAATCTCTACTCGGCTCTCGCTACATTGAAGATCGGCAACGATATTCTTCTCAAAGAAGAGG
>CANRMO010000089.1 GCA_947631755.1 uncultured Lachnospiraceae bacterium
CCCCTGTCTGAAACAGCCGCTGTATCATCTCCTTATATGCCTCCTGCTCCTCTTCCGTATCCAGATGTTTGAGTTCCCGGATCGGCTCTTTGAGCAGCCTCTGCAGCGAGGAATTTAGCACATTTCTCACAATCTTCTGCTCGCGCCCCGTCAGTTCGAGCTTCCGGTTCAGGTAGGCACAGCTATCATCCACAATGCCACAACAGCGTTTTTGCAGAGATTCGATCGTCCCGTCCATGCGGCTCATGTAGAGCCATTCCGCCGTCTCCCGGACAGCTCTCTCCACCAGCGGCTGGCTCCCCTCTGCCAGCCGCTTCCTCTCACTGCGGTTTTCCTCTGTGATCTTCTCAAGAAACGCCATATCCAATATTTTAACCGTCGGCAGTTCCGCCAGTTCTCCGTCCACATCCCGCGGCGTCGCCAGATCAAGAAAACAGCGGACCCTGCTATCCCCCACCGGGGCGGCCGGCCCTGCCGGATCCAATGCCGCCCCTGCACCCGGTGTGCACAGCACCTCCCGGACATACCTCTCCCTTGTCACGACAAGATGGGGAGAGGCCGTCGCCGACACGATGATATCGCACTCTGCCATCACCTTGTATCGTCTGCTGTAATCTTCCACCGTGACGTCAGGAAAATGCCCGCCCAGTTCTCTCGCCCGGGAAAATGTGCGGTTACAGAGATAAATCCGGGCGGGTCCGTGTTCCCGCACATAAGTCAGTGCCAGCATCGCCGTCTTCCCACTTCCCAGCACAAGAACATTTTTCCCCTGGATTCCGCCCTCACAGCACTCATCCAGCTTCTGGACACCTATATATGCCACTGACAGCGGCTTTTCACTTATCTTAAATTCAGTTTTAATTTTCTTCGCACAAGAGATGGCATCCCTCACAACCTTGTTCAGCTCTTTTCCGGCAAACCCCATAGTCTGGGAAAATTCAAGCGCTTCCACGACCTGTCCCAAAATCTGGTCCTCCCCCAGTACAAGGGATTCCAGCCCGGCCGCCACGCGGAACAAGTAAGCCATGGCGTCCTCCCCCTGTCTCTCCTGCAGGTACGGTGTTAAATCCAGATTTGAAAACATGCTTTCGAACCCAGCGCGGATTTTCCCGAAATATTCCTCCCTGTCACAGAAGTAAAAGATACCGCTCCGGTTGCATGTAGAGAGAACCATACACTGCACCGCACCGTCTCTCTGTAGTTTTCCCATCAACTCAATTTTTTTTGTGTCTGTAAAGGAAACGCCCTCCCTCACAGATAAAGGCGTCTCGTTATAACGGACGCCCACATATCCGAAACATATACGGCCCATACTCATTCCCCATTCCGAAATTTCTACTGCCTTCGACCTATCCCCAGAACTCCTCTATGATCCCGCATGTCCTCTGAATATCCTCCCCGCTGTGGGCGTCAGATACAAACACCGCCTCAAACTGCGAGGGGGCGAGATAGACGCCCCGCTCCAGCATATAAGAAAAATATTCTGCGTAGGCTCCGGTGTCCGAGCGCAGTGCCCCGCTGTAATCCGTCACACCGCCGGGAGTGAAAAAAACACACATAAGGGAGCCAATCTGATTGACCGATACCCTGTCTCCCGCCACCCGGCGCACGGTGTCCGCCAGTTTTTCTGTCTTCTCCTCCAGGCGGCGGTATATCCCCGGGTCTTCTCCCAGTATCTTGAGCGTCTCAAGGCCGGCCGCCGTGGCGATGGGATTCCCCGAAAGTGTGCCTGCCTGATACACCGGCCCCGCCGGGGAGACCATCTCCATGATCTCCCGCCTCCCGCCGTAGGCCCCCATTGGCATCCCTCCCCCGACGATCTTGCCAAGTGTGGTGATATCGGGGCGGATTCCGAAATACTCCTGCGCGCCGCCCGGCGCCAGCCGGAATCCGGTGATCACCTCATCAAAAATAAGCAGTGCGCCATAATTCTCTGTGATCTCCCGCAGAAAAGTGAGGAAACCTCCCCTGCCACCCGCCGGATCTGTCTGGGACCGTGGCTCTTCCCCCTCCGGGAGGACAACTCCCATATTGGCAGCCACCGGCTCAACAACCACCGCCGCTATCCCGTCCGGATCATTTTGAAACAATTTTTCCACTGACGCCTCATCGTTGTAATCCGCCACCAGTGTATTTTTTGTATAATCTGCCGGAACCCCCGCACTGTCCGGCACGGAGGTAGTCAGCGCCGCCGACCCCGCCCGGACAAGAAGGCCGTCGGAATGACCGTGATAGCAGCCCCGGAACTTAATGATCTTGTCCCTTTTGGTAAATCCTCTGGCCACCCGGACTGCACTCATGACTGCCTCCGTCCCCGAGCTGACCAGACGGCTGACTTCCACAGAGGGGATCCTGTCTGCGATCAGCTCCGCCAGCTCTACTTCCCTCTCCGTGGGCGCACCGAAAGTGAGTCCATTTTCACATGCCTGCTGCACAGCCTGGATGACACGCGGATGGGCAGATCCCAGTATCCCCGGCCCCCACGAACACACGTAGTCGATGTACTCATTTCCATCCACATCAAAGATCCGGTCTCCCCGGGCCGATCTGATAAACCGCGGCGTCAGGCCAACGGAACCGTATGCCCGGACAGGACTGTTCACCCCGCCGGGAATATATTTTTTCGCCCGGCTAAAAAGAGCTTCTGAAACTGGCACAGCCGCCGTTTCCTCTCGTCTGCTCACATCTCTTCCCTCACCCATTGTGCCACCTCCAATGCATGGTATGTAATGATCATTTTCGCCCCGGCGCGCTTCATGCCCACCAGGTTTTCCATCACAACCTTTCTCTCATCGATCCAGCCGTTGGCGGCCGCCGCCTTGACCATCGCGTACTCGCCACTGACATTATAGGCTGCCACCGGCACATTGAACTCCGCGGAAATATCCCGGATCACATCCATATATGCCATGGCCGGCTTGGCAATGATCAGATCCGCCCCCTCTCGAAGATCCTGCTCCACCTCGCGCAGCGCCTCTCTTCCATTGGCCGGATCCATCTGATATGTCTTCCGGTCGCCGAATCCCGGCGCGGAGTGGGCGGCATCACGGAAGGGCCCGTAATAAGCCGAGGCAAATTTCGCCGCATAGGACATGACCGGCACATCCGTAAACCCCTCCCTGTCCAGCGCGCGGCGGATCGCCTCCACCCGCCCGTCCATCATATCGCTGGGTGCGACAATATCCGCCCCCGCCGCCGCATAGACGGCGGCCGCCCGCGCCAGAAGAGGGAGTGTCTCATCATTCAGTATCTCACCGTCACGGACCAGGCCACAGTGTCCGTGAGATGTGTATTCACACAGGCAGACATCGGCAATGACCAGCATATCCCGGTAACGCTCTTTGATCAGCCGGACCGCCCGGGGAATGATCCCATTGTCGTCATAGGCTCCGCTCCCCACCTCATCTTTGTGGGCCGGGATGCCAAAGAGCAGCAGGGCGCGGATTCCCGCCTCCGCCGCCCGCTCCAGTTCCTCCGGCAGTCTGTCCAGGGAATACTGGCAGATCCCCGGCATCGATTCCACCGGCGCACATATATTTTCCCCCTCAATCACAAAAAGCGGGTAGATCAATTCCTCTGCCCGCACATGATTTTCGCGCACCATATCGCGCAGGATTCCATTCATCCGCAAACGTCTCATCCGGTTCATTTCAACATCTCCCCCATCTCATATTCTGTCGGTATGCGCCCCTCCCGCCGCCACAGCTCCACAATCTGTTCATAGAACCCTTTTCTTAATCTCTCCGGCACCTGTATCTTTACCTCCTCCCGGATACTCCCCAGCCATTCAGCAAGCTCCCCGAGTTCCTCTGTCACAATCCCCTCATTTTCCCTTTTTAAATACTGGGTGAGCACGGGGCTCTGCCCGCCGCTGCAAAAGGCCGCCACTACCTCTCCCCTCTTTATATAAGAAGGAAAAATAAAATCACAGTCCTCTCTCTGATCTACGGCATTAACCGGCACTCCCCTCCCGCGGCAGAGCACGCTGATCCTGTGATTCTCCCCCGGATCTCCGGTGGCGGCCACAACCAGCGCCATGCCCTCCAGATCTTCCGGCACAAAAGCGCGCTCTATGCATCTCACACCCCCCATGCTCAGGATATCCCTTTTTATCCCGGGGGATACGACTGTGATAAGCGCGCCGAAATCCTGTAAAACTCTCACCTTACGCAAAGCTACAGAACCGCCGCCCGCCACAAGGCAGGGACGATTCTGCAGTTCAATAAACATCGGAAAACAGGCCATACTTTCCTCCCTTATGAATTTATCCGCACAGATATTTCTTTTTGAAATTCTCCATCGGTATCGGCCTGGAATAATAATATCCCTGATAGCTGTATGGCGAAAAACGGTTCATATAATCCACCATGTTCCGGTCCTCCACCCCTTCCATGCACACATGGATGTGCAGATTCGAGGCGCAGCTTGTGATCGCGCGGACAATTTCCTGATTCGCCACATTCCCCTGGATATCACAGACAAATCCCCGGTCTATCTTTAATGTATCGATAGGCAGGTCTTTCAAAAGATTCAGTGAGGAAAAACCAGTGCCGAAATCGTCCATGGCAATCTTGATCCCGAAAGATTTCAACTGCCGGATCTCTTCCTGAAGGTATGTAATCTCCAGCTGCCGACACCGCTCGGTGAGTTCCAGGCACAGATTCTGTGGCGGGAAACCGGTTCTGTCCAGTATCTCCTTTACGCATTGCCGGAATTGTATCCTCGACAACTGGGGAAAAGCGATATTCACATTCAACACAAAATCCGGGTATCTCTCCAGCAGAGACTTCCCCTCCGTCAATGCCCTCTCAAGGATCCAGTTTCCGAGATCAAAGAAACTGGGGTCATTTTCCAGCCAGGGAATGAACATGCCCGGGGGAACCTCCCCAAAAGGCTCTTTATTCCAGCGCAAAAGCGCCTCTGCCCCCACCAGGTTTTCCGTGTCAGCGCCCACAACCGGCTGATAACAGAGATAAAACCCATCACAGCCATTCAGAATACTCTCCCGCAGCGCGCCCATCAGCTCCATATTCCTCCGGTTGTCCGTCAGAAGATCTTCGTCAAAAAATACCAGGTCACCGTGCCGCTCATGTTTTGACTGTTCCAGAGAATACCGCGCACTCGTCATCACCGAGGACTCGTCATGGCTGTCACTCAGGGACACAACCCCGGCGGAAACTGTGATTGCAATTCTCTCACCGTCAAGAAAGATATCGTGGGCGGCCATCCGCTTGACCACACTGTAGAGGTCTGAAATCTTTTCTTTGTCCGACTCCTTCAGGCAACAGGCAAACCGCACGCCATCCATGCGGTAGACCGGCCCGCTCCCGCTGATCTTCGCGGCAAGCCTTCCGGCAAAGGCGCGGAGAACCCGGTCTCCCATGCGATACCCATAGATATCATTGATCTCCGAAAAATTATTTATGCCAAGCAGCATGATGCTTCCTTTTTCTTTCTCCTCCTGCATGCTGCGGAAATACTGGCGGAAACCATATATATTATAGAGATTTGTCACCACATCCACATTGTCCGAAAGGCTGTGGTTCACAATCGTGCCGACAAATAAATCTGCAGCGCCCTCTTTTTCACCTTTCAATACGACTCCCCGGCAGGTGCACATGACATACTCGCCCTCACTGTTCCTCGCGCGGTAATCCATGGCGTGCTGCTGTTTCTTCCCGGAAAGCACCTCACTGATATCCTCCAGGTATGCCTCCCGGTCCTCCGGGTGGATGTGCTCCGCCCAGATGCTCCCGGCATCTTCCATATACTCGCCCGGCAGCCCGAAATACTCCACGGATTTTTTATCCCAGCGGGAAATCCCTGTCTTTATATTGCTCACATACAGATAACTCCTGTCTATCGTGTCCGCAATTCCCTCAAATAATCGGTTGTCCAGCTCCGATTTGTCCATTTCTTCATCCATACGACCATCTCCATCGCGTAAAATCCCACAACTCTCCCTCCCTGTAAATAATTACAGTATACGCCTATTTCTGGAAAAAATCAATGGCTGCTACTGCCTGAGTTTTCTAAAATGGCCAATGTCACTATCCATTCTCCCCGCTTTTCAATCCGACCCGGGTAATTTTTCCATATTCTTCCCATCAAAGTCCATATAATATAAGTTTGCCGGATAGTAATTATACCACATATATCGTTCTTCCATATCAAAATCTTCATCTATTTTATTTTCCAGTTTCTTGTCATACAGCTCCACAAACAGCCCTTCTTCCGTGGCATGGATCTTAGAGATCTTTTTTGTCGTTATCATCTTGTCCTGATCTGTTTTTTTATCTATTCTGTGCAGCCGGTCTTTTTTATCCATATAAAAGATATACTGTCTGGCAGGAATAAATGACGTACCATCATCGAGAGGATACTGTTTTACTTCACCTGTCTGTATGGAAATTCTGTCCTTACCACAATAAATATAGTCACTGTCCATATTCAGTTTCAGAAATAAGCCGCCCTTGTCTCTTTTCTTTTCATACGAATAAAATTTCACCTGTTCCCCTGTGGCAAGGTCAATGTAATAAAGCGATATTTTTTTGTTTTCCGGAACCGCATAATACATTTTTCCATCCACAACCATATAAGCAAACCCACCTGTTCTGCCTCCCCGCATACCTATGATCTGCTTTACCAGGGTTTCCTCACTGCCATCCTCTTTTACCCGCACAAGGCGGTCACTGCCATCTGTGCTTTCACCGCGGTATACCTTGTCCTCATAAACAATGAAATTATGTCCGTTCGTCTCTTTCATCATGTCATTTATGTTAAGCGAAAACTTCGTCAGATCCGTACTTTTCCCATCTTTCTCTAAACGCTGGAAACAATAAGTGCTGTCCAGAGTCAACTGGTCAAATGAGATCTTTTCGAAATAAAAATTATTTTGATAAAAGATGCAGGCCTCCAGTTCCCCTTTCGTCGTAAATGTTCCCACTTTTTCTCCTCTGTCACGATAAACCGTATATATAACATCTTCTTCGTCTAAAAACTCATCATCAATATCATCTTTATTGTCGCATGTAATATAATAAAAATGCCCATCCGCCTGTATATTTCCATTGTAATACAAAGCCATGTTATGCCAGCTCGTACTTGCCCCCTGTCTGCTGAAATCGACATTCTGCATGATATCTGATAATTTTTCCCCGGTCCGGTCTGAAAATCCGTTTTCACTTATTGCCTCCCCGCTTACCGCACTTCCGCTGCTACTGCCGGAGACAGGCGACTTCTCTCTTTCACTTTTGGAGCCGCAGGCGGTCAGGCCTCCTATTGAAACAAAAACAACCAGACACAGTGTTACAACAACTTTAAATAATCTCATAATAACCTCCATTCAATATTTTATTTTTCTCAAGTTTGCGCCGTCAAAATCCATTGTATACAAGACCATTTCTTCATTATCCACTTCATACGCTGTACAATCATCTATGTCGTAATCATATTCTTTTTCTCCTTCCGCATAGCGTCCCATGAGGGATTTATAATAATCTGATTCAAACCATTTTTTATCATATCCTTTTAAATATAATTCATTTTCCGTACAATCGGCACTAAAAAATTTATTGTTACTTACCACTGTATCCTTTTGTAAATTTCCCTTATCCACTCTGTGTAGTTTATATTTTGTATCGAGATAGAAAATATACTTGCTGTTATGCACAAAGGAGTCTTCAGACAAATATTGCAACGATTTTTTCACGATTTTTCCGCCATTAATTGGTATAATATAGTCGTCACAATATAAATAGCTTTCATCAATCTGAACCCCCAATGATGCATTTCTGTCTTTTTTACAATGAAAAGACAAAACCGTACTCTTTTCACAATTTTCCAGGTCAAAACAGTATATTTTTATTTTCTGTCCCTTTTGTTCTCCATAGTAAATTTTGTGATTCATGAAATATAGTTTTTCCGTAATATGTTTAGTATTAATTTTGTCATATTTGCACACTATTTCTTTCTTGGTTCTTTCATCCATCCCCAATAAAGCCAATGTCCAATCACCCTCTTTATCTTTTGTCACAAAATATATCTTATCTCCATAAAATATATACGGCATATAGTAATTAAAGTTTGCAAGAGACCAGCCGTCCCTCGGATGGCCTTCGTAATTATACACATTATATATAACTTTCATCTTTCCTTCGTTTAAATCCAGTGTTCCAATCTGCCTTACAATGCTGACACTACTCGGTCTATACTCTCCCAAATAACCGCCCAGATTTGCATCTAATACTATATAAAACTTATCCTTGTAAATACATAAATTTACCAGGCTGCTATCATATTGTAATGTAATTGCTCCTAGCTTTTCTCCCTTATCTTTATAGACACTATACTCATATCCGTTATCCATATATTTATAACAAACGTAAAAGAAATGATTTTTATATACCTGGCTCCACACAATATTTCCGAACCAGCAAGCGCTGGGACTTACACCAACATAATCTGTTGTATCTATACTGCTTCCGTCCAGTTTTAAGGTGCACTTTTTCCCAGTTTCATCAATAACCGTTGATCTTCTCTCCATTTCCTTTGTGTCAGTTTTAGTATCCCCTCTATTATCACTCTGCCCTGTAAAATTTTCATTTACAATAGCTCCGCCAGTTGCACTTTCACCTGCTGCTCTTCCACTGGAAACATTATGATTAGGTGATACCTCTACTTCTTTATCCATGTTACATGCCCTAAATATGTAGATTATTGAAAAAGTGATAATCAAAAAAACGCTTATTATCCTTTTCATTATACTTCCTCCATTGATTATAGATCGTGTCACTTATAAAACGATTCAGAAAAGGAAAATGTTGCAAAATAATAAGAACTCCTTACTTTTTATTCCACCCCGGGTAACTTTTCCATATTTTCCCCATCAAAATCCATATAATATCGGTTTGCCGGATAATAATTGTACCACACATAGTCTCCATCATCATCGAAATCTTTGTCAATCTTTTTTTCCATTTTCTCGTCATACAGCTCCACAAACAGCCCTTCTTCCGTGGCATTGACCTGAGTAATTTTTTTTGTCGTTATTTTTCTGTCCCGGTCTGTTTTTTTATCTATCCTATGCAGCCGGTTATTTTCATCCACATAAAAGATATATTGTCTGGTAGAAGTAAATGTCGTACCAACACCCAGGGGATACTGTTTTACTTCACCTGTCTGTATGGAAATTCTATCTCTGCCACAATAGATAAAGTCACTGTCCATACTCAGTACCGGCTCCGGGATGCGTGTTTCCTTTTCATACGAATAAAATCTCACCTGTTCCCCTGTGGCAAGGTCAATGTAATAAAGTGATGTTTTTCCATCTTTTGGAACCGCATAATACATTTTCCCATCCATAATTTGACATGTCCCGACTTCCCTGCCCATGATTTTCTTTACCAGTATTTCCTCACTGCCATCCTCTTTTACCCATACAATACCTTCACTGTCATCTATGCTTTCACAACTGAATACCTTGTCCTTATAAACAATGAAATTATATCCGTATAATCCCCTCGGGAGATCCATAAGTTTTCCATCTTTCTTCAGACGCTCAAAATGATAAATACGTTTCTGGGCTGACGGATCAAATAATCCTCTTTCCAAATAAATTTTATTGTGGTAAAAGATGCAGGACACCAGTGTGAATATAAAAGACATTTCAAAGTTAACGCTTATAAATAAAGTAAACAATTTTTCTCTTAC
>CANRMO010000090.1 GCA_947631755.1 uncultured Lachnospiraceae bacterium
AGAGGCGGCATGACCGGGATGGTGTCCGTCATCCTCATCTGCTTCTGCGGCTTCTCCATGACCACCATCCTCACCCACACCGGCTTCCTGGAGAAAGCCATCGAGCCTATGGTCCGCAATCTGAACACCCGGTGGAAGACCATGCTGTCCGCCTCATTGCGGGCATCGATTCCCTCTTTGCGTTTCTTGTCCTGCGCCTCAAATTCAGCAGCCTCTTTTACCGCTTTCTCAATCTCCTCATCATTCATATTCGATCCAGCAGTGATAGTGATATGCTGTTCCTTGCCTGTTCCCAAGTCCTTGGCGGATACGTTTACGATACCGTTGGCATCAATATCAAACGTAACCTCGATCTGCGGCACTCCGCGCATTGCCGGAGGAATACCGTCCAGGCGGAACTGCCCGAGGGATTTGTTATCTCTCGCAAACTGACGCTCACCCTGTACTACATTGATATCAACGGCCGTCTGATTGTCAGCGGCTGTGGAGAAGATCTGGCTCTTCTTCGTCGGGATCGTTGTATTTCTCTCGATCAGTTTTGTGGCGACGCCGCCCATTGTCTCAATCGCCAGTGACAACGGTGTGACATCCAGAAGAAGGATATCGCCTGCGCCGGAATCCCCGGCAAGCTTGCCGCCCTGGATGGAAGCGCCCAGTGCCACGCACTCATCCGGATTCAGGGATTTATTGGGTTCATGGCCCGTCAGCTGTTTTACTTTATCCTGCACTGCCGGGATACGTGTGGAACCGCCTACCAGCAGCACTTTTCCGAGCTCAGAGGCAGTGATGCCTGCATCTTTCAGTGCATTCTGTACAGGGCCTGCCGTCCTCTCTACCAGATCCGATGTCAGTTCATCGAATTTGGCGCGGGTCAGATTCATGTCAAAATGTTTCGGCCCCTCTGCGGTCGCCGTGATGAACGGAAGGTTGATATTGGTCGTTGTAGAGGAAGACAGCTCTTTCTTTGCTTTCTCAGCGGCCTCTTTCAGACGCTGCATAGCCATCTTATCCCCCGAGAGGTCAACGCCCTCTGCATTCTTAAATTCAGAAACCATGTAGTCACACACTTTATTGTCAAAGTCGTCACCGCCCAGTTTGTTGTCACCGGAGGTAGATAATACTTCGATAACGCCATCACCGATCTCTATGATAGACACGTCAAATGTCCCGCCGCCAAGGTCGTAGACCATGATCTTCTGTTCGCCCTCATTGTCGAGGCCGTAAGCAAGGGCGGCCGCTGTCGGCTCATTGATGATACGCTTTACATCAAGTCCGGCGATCTTACCTGCATCTTTTGTCGCCTGACGCTGTGCATCGTTGAAATAAGCCGGAACCGTGATAACTGCCTCTGTCACTTTCTCTCCGCCGAGATAATTCTCTGCGTCCCCTTTTAATTTCTGGAGGATCATAGCTGAGATCTCCTGCGGGGAATATTTCTTGTCATCGATAGCTGCACGGTAATCCGTACCCATATGTCTCTTGATCGAAGAGATCGTCTTATCCGCATTGGTAACTGCCTGACGCTTTGCCGGTTCCCCGATCAGGCGCTCGCCATTCTTTGTAAACGCAACTACAGACGGTGTTGTCCGTGCGCCCTCCGCATTGGAGATGACAACCGGCTTTCCACCCTCCATAACAGCTACACAACTGTTTGTCGTACCTAAGTCAATACCAATAATCTTACTCATGTCTTTCCTCACTTTCTGCCGCTCCTGGCGGCCTGGAATGCTTCATTATATTTTTATATAAAAATGTTAATTTAATACTTTTACCATACTGTGCCTGACAACGGCATCTTTATACATATATCCCTTTTGGAATTCCTCGATGATCTTGTTGCTCTCATCGGAATCATCCTCATCGTGCATCACAGCGTTGTGGAGATTTGGGTCAAACTCCTGGCCCACCGCCTCGATCGGGGTGACACCGAGTTCCTCCATCGCCGTCTGCAGCTGCTTATACACAGCCTCGATCCCTTTCACAAAGGGTTCTTCTCTCTCCTCCTCTGACAGCCCGTCAAATCCCCTCTCCAGATTATCAACGACAGGAAGGATCTTCTCAATGACCGTCTTAGCCCCCATATCAAACATGGCAGCCTTCTCTTTCTCAGAGCGGTTTCTGAAATTTTCGAACTCAGCCAGGTTTCTCATGAGCCGGTCATTTAATTCCTCTATCTTCTCGTCTCTCTTATCCTTTTTCGGTTTCTTTCTGGGCGCTTTCTTTTTCTCTTTTTCTGTTTTTTCCGCGGTCTCATTCCCCGCTTCCTCTTCCGTCCCGGCCTCCTGTTCTTTATCCTCTGCCGCCGGCTGCTCTGTCTCTTCTTCCGTGGCATCCTCCGACTGGGCATTTTCCTCCACGGCATTGTCCGTCATCGTCTCTTCCGCCGCATCTGCCGCGGGTTCTGTCTCCTTTGGCGCGTGGCCTTTCACCGCCTCCTCCGGCGTCTGTCCATTTTTTATCTCAACCACCTGTCATTCCTCCTTCCTGATTCGTCTCAGTCTTTTTTCTTGAAAATATTATCCAACTGCTGCATACAGTTTTCCAACGTGCCCACTACCTTTTCATAATCCATTCTCTTTGGCCCTACAATGCCAATCTTGCCGTAGACACCTTCTTTTATTTTATATGTCGCCGTGACGACGGAGCAGTCTTTCATGGATTCCACCGGCGACTCCTCTCCGATATACACCTGTATACCGTGCTCTTTTTCATCTTTTGCCGCCGTGTTATCATTGGCCCAGGCCGCCAGCATCTGTTTCTCCTCAAAGGTAGACAACAGTCCCGTCATGTTCTCCTTATCTGACAGCTCCGGATATTTCAGTATATTTGTGGCGCCGGATGTAAAAATCTCCGAATCATCCTCCTCAGCCATGACCTCAGAAATACAGTCCAGGACACTGGACACCAGATCCGCGTACTCTCCCGCCTGGTCTTTGATCTTCTGCATGATGGCCATATTGATCTCTGTGAAATCAAGTCCGTTCAGCGCTGTGTTCACAAGAAAATTCATCTGCGCCACCACATTGTCTTCCAGATCCTCGGACAGCTCGATCAGTTTATTATTGACATGATTATTGTCCAGTATAACCAATACAAGCATCTGCCGGTCGGCTATTTTATTCAATTGGATAAACTTTATCTTTTTGTGCTCATACTTTGGCTTTGTAACCATGGAAGTATAATTTGTATTCTGCGCCAGAAGTTTTGCCACCTGTTTGAGCAGCAGATCAATCTTATCCGCTTTCTCCACCATCAGCCCCTGCATCTGGGCAATCTCTTTGTCTTTCCGCTGAAGCATGGTATCCACATAGAGCCGGTACGCCTTGTCGGATGGGATCCGCCCGGCCGAGGTGTGGGGCTGCAGAATGTACCCGAGTTCTTCCAGGTCTGCCATCTCATTGCGAATTGTCGCTGAACTGAGGTTTAAATCCGTGTACTTGGAAACGGTCCGGGAACCAACAGGCTCTCCGCTCTCCATATAAGTCCGGATGATCACTTCCAGAATTTTCTGCTTGCGCTCGCTCAGTTCCATCTTACCACTTCCCTTCGGCAGTTACCTCCATTGCCTTTTGTTTTATTAGCACTCATCAAAAACGAGTGCTAATCACCGACTACACTTAAGATACCACCTACCCAAAATATTGTCAATAGGAAAAATCATTTTTAAGAAAAAAAATTAGAAATATAGTTTTAAACGCAAAAACAGAGAACTTGTCAATTCCATCCGTTCCCACGGCAGACAGGTTCTCTGTTATAATCTGCACAGAGCATATTATTTCTGTTTACATTTTAGCTGGCTGACCACAGCTTTTCCGGACGCATTCTTTCCGCGGATCGTCAGATTCTTTCCGTCAAAATCCAGTGTATAGCTGGCTCCGTCCCCTTTTACCTTTATGTTCTTCAGGCTGCCGCCGCTCTTGATATCGATATCCCCCCTGGCAAATGTGAAATAGAATACGACCCTGTCATCCATCAGTCTGGCGTGTACGCCGGCAAAGCCTGTGGCATCCTTACTGCTGGCCTTTCCGCCGGAAACACAACTGACAAGTTTCCATGTGACGCCCTCCACATAAGCATAGAGAGGCTCTTTCATCGCCTTTTCAAGCAGCCGTTTACTTTCCTCTGCCTCTTCTGTGCCGGCAGTAGTTACTTTCTTATAAAAATCTATGGCCGTGTTAAAATTGCCACCCTGGGCAGACTCATTGCCCATCTGATAATAATAGCCATCCAGCTTTTCCTGGATGTCGCCCTTTGTCTTCTCATTGGTGATCTGCTCTTGCAGTTTCTCCAGCGTCGCAACATTCGTCGCCGTATCTGCCTCAGTAGAATTCGCCTGGTTCACATAGCAGTGCTGTAACATCTGCTCTTTCGCTCCCCCGCTGTAATTTTCCCCGATCAGCTGCTGTGCCCTATCGTAATCCTTTTGCGTTTCCAGCTGCTCAATCCATTTATCCATACTCTTTGCTTTCTTTTCATCCGAGGACAGGTAGGTGCCTAGCCTGCCAAAAGCCTCTACAGCACTCTCGTAGCTGCCCTCCTCGAACATTCCCACGGCATTCTGGTAACGGATATATCTGGGGAGGAAGATTACCGCCAGAATGGCCGCCACTCCGGCAGCGCAGGCAAAACCGACCAGTATTTTCTTTCTCTTTCTTCTCTTCCCCGCCGACTCGGCGTGGAGCACTTTACTGTCACAGTGCGCCTTGAATTTCTCCGAATTTTTATAGCCGGCAAAGCTCTCAAAAATCTTTGAGAGTTCCCAGAATTCCTCCAAACTCTTGGCCTCGGTCATTCGGGTGCACGCATCGTTGTAATCCTCATCCCTCTTTGCGAGCGCTTCCCGGTTCATATCCTCGATAGCTGTCCGCTTTTCCCTGACATGCTTCTCATAATCCTGTTCCAGCCGCGCGAGATCACTCTCTGCACTTTCTTTTGATTTATTGACACTGGCCGCCAGATTATTCAGGATATTCTGCAGGAATGTCCTCATGGCAGCTCCGAAATCATTTCCCCCGGCGCCACAGGCCCGCACTAAGCGCTCATCTGTCTCAAACAGCTGCTTCATCTGCTCATAATATGCTTCCTTTGCCTTTACATGAGATGTATAACGCTCAGAGAACTTCATTATTTCCCGGATCTGGTCTTCCTCCAGGTAGTGGCTGACCTTGTATTCCCGGACAGCCTCGTCGATCTCCTTGTCGATGTCACAGGAAAACAAAATGTCCTCACCCGGCAGCGACTCCATTTTCAGAATAATCTTCTGAGCAAAATCTTTGTCATCGATAAACTCCCTCTCTGCAAGAAACTGACCAAAATTCGCCCGCCCATTGTCCGGTTCCCGGAGCAGTATATCATCAAAATATTTCTTTGCCATTTGCCACTTCTGCTCCGCCAGCGCCCTGTATCCTCTCTGCAGGAGCTCCGCAATCGTGATCTTCGGTCTGGGGGCCGGTTTCTGCACACGCGCCCGCCGTGGCTCCGGTTTCTTTTCCGGCTGCTGTTCCGGCTCGGGCACCTCCTCCTGGAATACCAGCTCTGTCAGCGGTTCTTCCGGATCCGGAAGAGAATCGAGTGAAATCTTTTTTGGCATTACTTTATTCAGTTCCTCAAAGAGATTCTTTTTAAAGTCCTCATCCCCCGCATCAAAGGCCGGAAAATTTTTCAGGAAACCCGGCAGTTCCTCCACACTCATATCCCTGTAACAGACAGCGACAACTTTCTCCTTTTTTTTCGCGCTCAGCTGATGAAAACGAACCACTTCATTTTTCACCCATGGATTGAGCAGATTCTCTCTCCGCTCCCCAAACACGATCATCGCCCGGGCTGTGTTCAGCGCCGCATATATATACGGCTCGGATTTCGTCTTGCCAGAAAGTGTCTCATGGGCAAAAAAGACACGGTACCCCTGCCTTGTCAGATGATCATAAATTCCCTTTGCCAGTATGCTCTCAACGGTACGCTGTCCGCTGTCATCAGTCTCCCGACAGCTGATAAACAGATCAAAGGGCTCCTCCTCCTGAGCAATCTGACGGATCTCGCGCTCTACATCCGCGATCTTCTCCGCATCCTGCTGGCAGCGGCGCTGTTCAATTCCCTGAAAACCGTTCACTGCCGCAAGATAATCCGCGTCCTCAAGAAAATTTTCAACGCTCGTCCGGTGGCAGTCCGGAACCCACTCGAACGTGACCGGATCCTCATGATAGATCACACCGAAACGCGCCAGGGAGCAGCACCAGTGCAGCTCTGCATCATTCGGGTCTTCCTCGAGCATCTTCTGGTAGATTTTCATCGCCTTGTCAAACTCCCCGTTTCTTCGGAGGTTATTGGCACGGTTAAAGCGGAGAATCTTCTCCTCGTCCTCAGTTTTCGGGAAAGTATTGGCATTTCCACAATACGCGCACGTTCCGATCTGTTCATTAGGCGCCAGCTCAATATCTCCCCCACACAACTTACACTGAATCGCTAACATATAGCACTCTCCTTCTTCCGCTCAAAATTGGGAAAACATCCTCTATCATCTATAAAAAGACATGCAAACACCCTATTTTACAGTAACTTTACACGTCGCCTTGATCTTTTTAGAATACTTAACGGTAATTGTTGCCTTCCCTTTTTTCTTTGCTTTCACTTTACCATTTTTTGTTACGGCTGCCACCTTTTTGTTTGAGCTTGTCCACTTTACCTTTGACATGACCGCCTTTTCATTCGCCTTTGTCTGGGGACTCACTTTAACTTTCACTTTCAGCTGGCATTTCTTTTTCTTCCTCAGGCTGACTTTCTTCTTGTTCAGGGTTATTTTTTTCACTTTCATGCCGGCGGCGGCTGTTGTTCCACCGCTGCCCCCCGCCTGGTTCACCGATGAGGACGCGTTTGCTGTAAGTGCTTTGGAGCCGGAAATGATAATGTGATTAATGGAAACCTCTCCCCCGGTACTGTTTGACACATCCGCCATATTTGTTCCCCCGATCGAAGTCAGGGAGGTCACCTCAATGCGGACTCTCACGATTTTCTGGTTATTTGCCTGGGCCGGAAGCGCAGCGGAGACCCTGGTCATCACTTTGTTGTCCGAAAGATCCAGCGCAGCTCCGGAAACCGGCGCAAATGCGCCGCCATCACCCACCGCATAGGAAACCCGGTAGCTCTTCGGGCCCTTTTTCGTAGCACCTATGTATGAAGAAAAACTGATATTCCGATATCCTGTTGTGGAGAGCCGGACCTCAAAATACGGTGTGCTCCCCGCCTTCCACGGATTTTTCTTACCTGCCGTCATAACCGGCTGTCTGGACAGATTGCCGCCGGAAAATGTATCTTTGTACTGGTCTTTTGACCACTCCAGCTTTCTCAGCCCGGAACCATTGATAGACGCAAATAATGTCGCATCGCCCGCAGTAAATTTATACCCTGTCTTCTTTGACCCAAACTTCGTCTTACTCAGTGTCCCATCCGCCTCGGCATCTGTGTGCGAATTCGTCATCGCATAATTCAGGCTTGCGATCGTCTCCGCCGGATCTGCCGCTTTTATCTCTGCCGGCTCCCCCGCCACGCCGGCAATTGACAGAAAAATGGCGCACAACGTCAATAGCGCTGTTATTTTTTTCAAAATATATACCTCCTCATAAAATCGTTTTGTACCTATTATACACGATTTTTTTCAATGATTCAACGAAATCTTAACAGCTCCTTCAAAGTTAGTACAAAAGAGCAAAAAAATTCGCCGCCAGCACAGTAAATAATCCGGCTACTACGATGGAAAGACTGCTCATCGCCCCCGGAATTTCGCCTAATTCAAGAGCCTTTGCCGTCCCGATGACATGGGCGGATGTGCCCAGGGCAAGGCCGATGGCAACTTTTTCCTGTATCCGGAACAGGCGGCAGACCAGGTCCCCCATCATACTGCCCACGATCCCCGTCACAACAATGGCGGCTACCGTGATCGTCACTGTGCCGCCCAGCTCCTCACTCATCCCCATGCCAATGGCGGTTGTGATGGACTTGGGGAGAAATGTGACATATTCTGTGTGGGAAAAGCGAAACAGAACAGCCAGCGCCAGTGTGCACAGCAGACTGGCAGCCGCACCGGCAGACACCCCTGCAAATATGGCCCCGGGATTCTTTTTCAAAATGTCAAGCCTCCGGTACAGAGGAACCGCCAGGGCAACAGTGGCGGGAGTGAGCATATAGCTGAGAACCCGGCTGCCCTCCTCATATGTGCTGTAATCAATACGAAAAATGAGCAGCAGGCCGATCACCGCGGCAATCGCGGTCAGAAGCGGGCTAAACAGGGCAATTCCCGTCTTTTTTCTCAAGAAGAGACCCAGCTCAAAGCCAAGAAGGCTCGCTGTCAGAGCAAAAAAAGAAGATGATCTTAAAAACTCACTCACAGCCCTTTCCCCCTCTCTTTCTCCGCCGCCGGACAAACCACTGGGATACACGTCCTGTCACAACCATGACGACCGCTGTGACCACGACCACTGCCAGCGAAAAAGGCAGCAGGATCTTTTTTAGCTCCGGCCACTCTGTCATCAGCCCCACCCCGGCCGGGATAAAGAAAAACGGCATAATTTCGATCAGAAAATCCGCCGCTCCCTCCACACTCTCCAGCGGGACCACTCCCGTGCACAGTCCGGCAAATAAAAGCAGGAGGCCGTAGATCCCCGCAGGAATCGAAAAGGGGAGTACGGCCCGCAGCGCCTCCCCCAGAAATGTCACCGCCATAAGAATTAAAAATTGTCTCATAAATTTCAACTTCACTACATCCTCACTTGCATCGCAAATTTTTTTCGCTTATAATAATATTGTAATTGATTATTATTTTTTGTATATTGTGAAATCTTATTCATACAGAAAAGAGGTTATCCACATGGCTATTATAAGCAATACCGTTCAAAATAACGCGGGCAGCAGAACGCCCGCCTCCTCCTCGCCCCGGACCCAGACATTTCGTTCCGGCAACACTTCCATCCAGCTGCAGGAGGGGCAGACGCTCAAAGGCGTCGTCAGCGACGTCCACGGCAGCCAGATCACTCTCTCCATGGAAGACGGCTCGACTTTTACGGGTAAACTCCCGGATGCAAACCAATACTCCATCGGGCAGAAGGCAGCATTTCAGATCACAAGCCTTGAGGATAAAACCATTTACATGAAAGCGGTTTCCGGTGCCTATCTCCTCGGAATGGAAGATACGATCGAGCAGGCTCTTGAGGAGGCGTCCCTCCCCAAATCCGTCCGGAACCTTGAGGTGGTGCGCAGCCTCCTGCAAAACCAGCAGTCCATCAGCCGGGAAAATATTATGTCCGCCATCCGGCTCTGTGCCCAGTACCCAAAAGCGAGCGTAGACTCCGTCAT
>CANRMO010000091.1 GCA_947631755.1 uncultured Lachnospiraceae bacterium
TTAGCAAATGCCTTAGCGCCAATCGTAGTAACAGTGTACTCTACACCATCAACCTCTACTGTAGAAGAAACAGAAACTTTTTTCTTGCTTGATTTCTTAACAGCATTCAATGTAGCTTTTCCACTGTCTGTGGTACTTACTTTGGAGCCGTTATCTGCCTTTACATTACTCTGAGCCTCTGGCTCTACAGAAGTCGTAGGACTTGCTGCTGCACCAGCTGTTGCTGCTGTTCCAAGTGCAAGAGCGGCTGCCATAGTACAAACAAGTACCTTTTTCATTGCCTTAATCACTATTTTTTCCTCCTTTCCTTCGTTTTTTATGCGCGTTTCACGCAATGTATAGAGTAAACCAGAAAACAATATTTTCCGGTGGACTCACGTCATTTGTCGGAGTAGTAGGCATCGGCATAATAATCGCTGCCGTACCGCCCTCCGTAATATTTGCCATAGCGTCCATAATATTTACCGCCATAGCGCTTGTAATAATAGCCGCCTCTCGATCCCTCTACCCGGTTCAATACGATACCGAGCAATGGGCAGCCGGCTCTCTCCAACTGGCGGATCGAGTTTTTGACAATCGATTTGGAAGTCATGCCACCGCGTACAACGAGGATCGCCCCGTCGCACAAATTCCCGATCCTCTCTCCATCCGACACCATACTCAGCGGCGGAGAATCGACAAATACATAACGGTATTTGGCCGCCAGTTCATCCAGCATACTGGCAAAGTGCTCACTCTCCAATAACATAGAGGGATTGATGACATTGTCGGTGTTCGGGATCAGATCCCCATTTTCCCACTGAGTGTGCAGAATTGCCTGTTCCAGCGGATAATCATTTGCCAGATAATGGGACATTCCCTTTATCTTCTTTCCATCTTCACTCACAACCTCATATTTATCTATCATCACAGATTTTCGCATATCCGCATCGAGGAGAATGGTAGATGTGCCCGCCTCCGCCATCTGATGCCACAACTGCATTGTGACAAAACTCTTGCCCTCATCAGGCATAGAACTGATAACCATAATTTTTTTAATATCCGTTCCCAGAAAACTGATATTAATCCTGAGGCGGTTTATCGCCTCTTCCATAGCATAGGGAAGTTCCGGCATATTGTTCACATTAACTTTACTCATGCTTTTCCTCCCATCTCATTTTTCCTTTTTCTCTTCTTTTTCTGCTTCATAACTTCTTTTTCTTTTTTATCCGATATAGATTCCACATCTCCCTCCGGAATCACTGTCAACGGCATAACACCGATCGCTTTCTCCACATCCTCGGCAGACTTCAATGTGTCATCTGTCATAAAGAAGAATGTCAGCACAGCGGCCACAAGAAGAGCTCCCACAAGGCCACCGATCACCACATTTTTTACCATGCTCGGTGAACTCTGGTTTTCAGGATAGATTGCTCTCTCTGCAATATTCGGCTCAGAGGTATCCATTAATTTAGGCAGTTCACTCACAGCCTTATCCGCCAGGGCATTGGCCACAGCCTGCGCCTCTTTCGGTTTGGTGCTCTCCACAGTAATTGTGAGAATACGCGTATCCTCGATCGTCGAGACACTGACCATACCGAGCAATTCCTCGTAAGTGTAGTCAAGTTTTTCCTGTTCGATCACCTGCTCAAAAATCGGGCGAACTTTCAACAGTTCCTCGTAATCATTTGAGAGAGACGCACCGATATCCAGATCTGTCAGATTCACAATAGAATCTTTCGATGCGGAAACCATATACAATTTAGCCGTAGCTGTATACTTCGGCGTTATCAAAAATTTAGTACACAGACCGGCAAATACAACTCCCAGAATCAATCCTGCAAGGATAATCAGAATCCGGCTCCGGTAAAAAAACAGAAGCTCTACTATGTCAATCTCTATTTCGTCTTCTTTTTCATTTATCTGTATACTGTTTGTCTGCTGACTCATTGCAACCTCCGTCTACTGTTCATTTTCCCGTAATCCGTACAATTCTGTCATAACACGGACTACCGATTCTTTCTCCGGATAGAACTCAACATGGTTGATACCGTCTCCGAGAGCCTGCCCCTCTTTCAGAGTGCCCTCAAATTCTTTTGTCCCCATGCTGCTTCCCTCTGCGACCGCCTTTGCAATCCGGGACGCTCTCCCCAGCTTTACATCTGTGACAGCGCTCTCCTGAAGCTGTCTGTATAAATCCACTGCAAAATCAGATTGTTCTCTCATTTTTTCCCTGGCAGCGACAGAAAACTCTTTCATATACTGCCTCTGTCTGAGCATGCGGGACGCATTTGTCTCATCTCCCACTCCATAGCGGTCGTGGACATACAAAAAAGCCTGGGAATCGGAAAGATGTATTTTCTTTCCTTTTTTCATCTCCGGATCCTGTTTTGTAAAATCCTCTTCCAATTTGACGGTGACACCCCCCACCGCGTGGTTCAATGTCGAAATCTGATCCATATTCAATGAATAGTATCCATCAATCGGAATCCCGCCCAAAAGCTCTGAGACCGCCTCTACTGTATTCGCGCAGCTCTGCTCTTTCGTGCCCCCATACCAATGAGCCGTACAGAGCTGTATATCTGCGCTCGCCATCCCGGTTCCATCCCGCTGGAGAAGCGTGACCTTTGTCATCGTATCGCGGTTTAACTGCAAAAATCCGTATTTATTCTCTGTCTTGTCGAGCACGAGCAAAAGAAGAAAATCCGCCATGCCGCCCCGGTACTCCTCTGACTCCCCACTTCCCGAGGCGTCAGTACCAATAAACAGATAGCTCTCAAAATCATGAAAATAATCGTATTTCTTTTTATTCAGCCGGATTGATCCGCGAACCTGTTCTGCTGGCTCTTCCGGCTCAGACGGCTCTTCCTCCAGAAACTCAGAGTTCGCCACTTTCGCCTCTGGTTCCCTTGCCTTCACTATCATCAGGATGAACCAGAACGCCACCATCACAGCAGCCATTATAAACAGAAGCGCGATCAGTTTTCTCTTTTCACTCTTACTCATGTTCCGCCAACACCCTTTTCCCCAATTCATCCATGTGCTGTAGTGCCTCCTCTCCCAGTTTGTCCCGAAGGATCCCTCTCCCCTCCGGAAGATTTGGCAGTCTGTGTTCCATATTGTGGCAGTCGCTTCCCATGACGACCGGTTTCCCGCTCTGAATAATGGAAAGCTCCAGCTTTCTCTTTTTCCGGTTCTTCAAACTCCCCGCATTGATCTGAATGTACACAGGCAGATCCATCACCGCATCCCAGACTGTTTTCTTCTTCTGGAACTCATAGTATCTCTCAACATGAGCCAGCATCACTTTCAGTTTCTGCCTTTTCATGATGTCGGTAATATCTTCTAACATTTTCTCTGTCCACTGCACAAAAGGAAGTTCCAGCAGTACGATATCTGTCCCCTCCAGGCAGAGCCGCGGGAGCATATCCGCCTTTCCCACACCCGGAAAGTAATAAACCTCCGCACCCACACGTATTTCCGGTATTGGTGTATGTAAATTTGCCTCGCGCCAATTCTGCACTTTTTGGAACGCCTCCGTGCGTCTCTCCAGAAAATGTTTAAACGACATCCTCTCTGCATAAAAATGAGGAGTTGCCATAACACAGGAAACTCCCTGCTCCTGCATAAGCACAAGCATCCGGGCAGTCTCTTCCAGTCCGGAGCTCCCATCATCAATAGACGGTAAAATATGAGAGTGGAAATCGATCATCAAATCACCTCTGAGTCATCGTTGCATTTACATCACGCTTTCGTCTGACAAAGAGCGCTCAACAAATTCACGGTTATTATAATCCATTCTCACAGCATTGTCAACAATATCTTTGAAGAAAAAATAACCAAAAAATATCTGCATTCGCCAGAAATATTATAAATTTTTCCTTTTTTTCGCAGAAACCAGCTTCCCAAAAAATGGGCTGTGCACCACATCAGAGTGCACAGCCCATTTTTCATTGTCTATATCCCTCCGGGAGTGGCTGCCGGCCACTCAGTGCCCCTCCAGGCGAAGGATTTCCTTTTTCAGCCGTTTCATGATCTTCTTTTCCAGACGGGAAATATAGCTCTGGGAGATCCCCAGCCGGTCTGCCACCTCTTTCTGGGTCAGCTCTTTTCCCTGGACACTCCCGATCCCGAACCGGAGGCGTATGATCTTCTGTTCCCGTTCTGTCAGTGTCTCCAGTGCCTTTCGCAGCATTTTCCGGTCAACTTCCCTCTCAATATCACGGAAGATCACATCCTCCCCTGTCCCCAGTATGTCTGAGAGCAGGAGCTCATTGCCGTCCCAGTCCACATTCAGCGGCTCGTCAATCGACACTTCCATTTTTGTCTTGCTGTTCCGGCGCAAATACATCAGTATCTCGTTCTCAATGCACCGGGACGCATAGGTCGCCAGCTTTATATTCTTATCCGGATTAAACGTATTGATCGCTTTCATCAGGCCAATTGTGCCGATGGAGATCAGGTCCTCCACCCCCACCCCGGTATTGTCAAATTTCTTGGCTATGTACACAACCAGGCGGAGATTGTGCTCCACCAGCTTGTTTCTGGCGGTCTCATTGTCCTCCTCCGAGGCGAGGCATTCAATACAGGCCGCCTCCTCTCCCGGTTCAAGCGGGGCCGGCAGTATTTCCGCCCCCCCGATATAATGAATATCCCCTCCTGAGTGGAAAAAAAAGTTCCTCCAGTCCGGCATCATGCGAAATTGAAAGTGATTTGGCACAGAAATTCTCAGCAACATTGTATTATCCTCCTAGGTTTGTTTTATTAGTCATGTCCGGATGAAGGATCAGGTCATACTCTCCATCTGCACAAATATCGTTGTCACTCACCGCGACCCATGTCTTTCCCACACGGATCCTCCCGTTTTTCCCCCACTCTATCTCCAGGTCATCCAGCGGGAATGCGGACAAAATCCCCTGCCCGGTCCCCACCGCGCGGAAAGGGATCAGACGGAATACCGGTTCTTCCTCTCCCCACAATTTCTCCAGAAAAATCCGGTTTCCAATTGCCACAGGTTTCTGGCTGAAAGGTTCAGCCAGATGATTCCCTGTGTCAAGAAATCCCTGCCCCCGGATCCACTTTCCCCGGTAACAGAGGCGCACTGGCATGATCCGGGCCTGCTCCCTTTCCCGGTTCTCACAAAACGGCATCAGTTTATATGTAATCCACAAAAAAGCAAGTGCTCCTGTCAGCACAAACACCATGCTGCCCTTCTGTCTCCAGGCACTCTGCAGCTGCATAAGAGCGCCCGATAAAAGAAATGCCGCCACGTAAAAACCGAGAACATTTTTTGCCCATGAGATAACGGTCGTCTTTCCAAAGGCAAGGCGGACCATTACGCCGCCTCCTGCAAGGTAAACGGGAACAGACAGCCACACCTTCCGGTGTATGCCTGAGATAAGAAAAAGAGTGGAAAAGACTCCTCCTGCTATAGCAGTAAAAATGAGCCTCCTCCAGCGGACCAGACGCCTCTGGAATAAATTTTCCAGAAGCAGTATCACCAGATCCATCTCCACATTTACCAGAAAAAAAATATCCAGATAAACCTTCATGCGCTCCCCTTCTTTACGTGCCTATTATAGATGCTATGCCGCGCAGAATTTGTCAAAAACAGGGGGATAAAACGTGAAATATTTCGGGAAAATCCGACATTTTCTTGCAATATCAGAACAGTTCTTATAAAATGGATACTATCGGGGAATACTTTCCGGTAATTCCCCCGAAAATAATGATTAGGAGAGAATATGATTATGTCAGAAAAAAATCCGGTAGTTACAATTGAAATGAATCAGGGCGACACGATAAAGCTGGAATTATACCCGGACACAGCGCCCAATACAGTAAACAACTTTTTATCTCTCGTGAACAGAGGATTTTACAACGGCCTCACCTTTCACCGCATCATTGAGGGTTTTATGATCCAGGGCGGCGACCCGGACGGCGATGGCACCGGGGGACCCGGCTACAGCATCAGAGGTGAGTTCAGCCAGAATGGTTTTGAGAACCCCCTCATCCACACCGCTGGCGTCATCTCCATGGCCCGCGCAATGGATCCCGACTCTGCGGGCTCTCAGTTCTTCATTATGCACAAAGACAGTCCTCACTTAGACGGCGCCTATGCAGCATTTGGCAAAGTCACAGAGGGCATGGATGTTGTGGATAAGATCGCAGCCTGCGGCACGGACTGGAACGACGCCCCCCTGGCCCCGGTTGTCATGAAAACCGTGACGGCAGAGACTTTTGGCGTGGAGTATCCGGAACCGGAGACACTGTAGCATTCTGTCTTTTCAGAGAGTTCCTCTGACAGAACAAAAAAGGAATCTTCCGAATCGTCTCAAAGTCCTGTTAAAAACGATTCGGAAGATTCCCTTTTTAAGATGAATTTCTACTGGACAACTTCCCCCATATAGTAAAATCCCCTGCTCTCTATAAGTTTCACATCCAGAATACTGCCAATCATCCCCTTTTCTCCCGGAAAGTGGACTGTGGCATTATTGGAGAGCCTCCCGGTAATAAGTGCCGCATCCTGTCCGTTCACTTCCTCTGCCATGACCCGGACGGTCTGTCCCACACGGGAGTCTGTGATTTCAGCCGAAATCCTCTGGATTTCTTTCAAGAGCCTGTCAAACCGCTCTTTCACTACCTCTTTCGGCACCTGGTCCTCCATGGCGGCCGCCGGAGTGCCGCTCCTCTTAGAGTAGATAAATGTATACGCGCTGTCATACCGCACACTCCGCACCACATCCAGCGTCTCCTCAAAATCTTCTTCTGTCTCCCCCGGAAATCCCACGATGATATCCGTTGTCAGGGAAATGTCCGGCAGTTTTGCCCGGATCTTCGACACGAGGCCGAGATACTGCTCCTTTGTATACCTGCGGTTCATTTTCTCCAGTATGCGGCTGCTGCCGGATTGCAGGGGCAGATGGAGGTGACTGCACACTTTACCGCACGCCGCCATGGCATCTATTAGCTCATCGGACAAATCTTTCGGATGAGAGGTCATAAAACGGATGCGCTCCAATCCCTCGATCTCGTTGACCCGGCAAAGGAGCGAGGCAAAGGAGACCGGATGTTCCAGTGTCTTCCCATAAGAATTGACATTCTGCCCCAGAAGCATGACCTCCTTTACCCCGTCCCGGACCAGACCCCGGATCTCCTCCAGTATGTCCTCCGGCCCGCGGCTCCTCTCCCGCCCCCGGACATATGGGACAATACAATAACTGCAAAAATTATTGCAGCCATACATGATATTTACCCCTGTCTTAAATGGATATTTCCGTTTTCCCGGCAGATCCTCCACAATGTCCCCCGGTTCCTGCCAGACATCCATCACAAGACGGCCAGACTGGATCTGGGTATACAAAAGTTCCGCCAGCTTATAGATATTATGGGTGCCGAAAACCAGATCAACAAAGGGATAACTCTTTTTGATCCTTTCCACCTCATCCGGCTCCTGCATCATACAGCCGCAGAGGGCGATCTTCATTAACGGGTTCTCTCTCTTGTGATTTTTGAGATAACCGAGCCGTCCGTATATCTTCATATTTGCATTTTCACGGACTGTACATGTATTAAACAGGACAAAATCCGCCAGCGGCCCCTCCGTCTCCTGATAGCCGATATACTCAAGAACCGCCGTTATTTTCTCTGAATCCTTCGCGTTCATCTGGCAACCAAATGTCTGAATAAACGCGGACGGGCGACGTCCGTTTTTCCGTTCAAACTCCCGGACCCATTCCCGGCATTTTGCCATAAAATAGTACTGTCTGGCAGGCTCGTCTGTGGGCGGCTCTGAATTCAAATCTATTTTATCCAAATCAATTTCATGATACATCTTTCTGGCTTTTCCCTTTCTGGCATATAATTCTGTACAGTTTTTTAATCCCAATTTACAGCATTATGGGAAATCGTTCCATTTTTCTCCCTATCCCTTCTTCCATCTATAATCGCTTCTATTTCATCTGGCTCCGGAACCTCCTCCGGGACAAATTTAATGATAACTCTATAAAGTACTTCAACATCCTCTTCCGGTACTAACTCTATTAAATTTTTTAACATTTCTTTACTCATAGTTTTACCTCCTGAAATTTTCACAATCTTTTATATGCCTGCCCTCTTGGAATAATATTATCAATATATATTGTATCATCCTCTATTGAAAACAACACTCTTAAATCTCCAACTCTCAAACGATATGCATTTTTAATACCCTGCAACTTTTTAATATCCCCAAAGGGAATCTTTTCAATAGCTTCCTTTAAACGTTTCTTTGTTGGTTTATCAGCGGAATCGATGTATTTTACTGTCTTCTTACTATATTCAATTCTCAAATTTTCTCACACCCCTTTTTATTCTGTGTACTATTTTCTCTGAATCTTTCGCGTTCATCAGACAGCCAAGGCGGGCAGATTCTTCCTCTGCCCACCGATTTGTCTCTTTCATTTTTCAATTATTCTCCCCATACTAAACTTTTTACTGTCTCCTGCCGAACGTCACCTCCAGTTCTCTCTCCTCGTACTGCCCCTCATGGGCCACCTGGACTGTGATCGTCCCTTTGTCACCCGCCTTACATCTGGCCAGCTTTTCCTGGAGCCCCTGCCTCGTCGTGACTTTCGATCCGTTGATCGCCGTGATGATCTGCCCCTTTCGCAGACCAGCTCTCTCTGCCGGTGAATCGGAAGATACTTCGGACACATAGATCCCCTCCGGCATATTAAACTGCTCCGAGTACTCACTCGTCACATCCCGGCCCGTAATCCCGAGATATGCCTGGTCTTTCTCCTCCACCGTCTCCCCGTTCATCAATTCTGTGAGGATCGGCTCTGCTGCCGCCATCGGAATGGCAAATCCCATTCCCTCGATCTCCGCCGACGCAAATTTCGAGGAGTTGATACCAATTACTTCACCTTTACTGTTGACCAGGGCGCCGCCGCTGTTCCCCGGATTAATCGCCGCATCCGTCTGGATCAGTTTTACGCTGGCGCTGTCCTCACCGTCGATCTCCCGGTCTTTTGCGCTGACATACCCCACTGTCACACTGGTGCCATAACCAAGCGCGTTTCCGATGGCGATCGCCTGCTCCCCGACCTTTGTCGCGTCACTGTCGCCGTAGACAGCCACTTTAATTTTTTTCTTCGTCTCCTCTTTCAGCGAGTCCATATCTACCATGACCACCGCAAGATCTGTCGTGGAATCCGTTCCCTTAATCTCTGCTTTCGCCGTCTCTTTGTCGTTAAATGTGATGGATACCGAATCCGCTCCCTCCACTACATGGTTATTGGTAGCAATATACAATTTATTGTTTTTCTCTGCCA
>CANRMO010000092.1 GCA_947631755.1 uncultured Lachnospiraceae bacterium
GTTTTGCTTTCGGGGGCGATGAGGAGGATGAGAGTGTCTTTGACCGCACGGTGGAAGTAATCATGAAAGCGAAAATTGACTTGCCGAGGTATTCTATCCTGACGCCGTTCCCCCGGACAGCGTTTTATGCGCAGCTTGAGAGAGAGGGGCGCATTGTGGAGCGGAACTGGGCGATGTATGATGTGCAGCACTGCGTCTATCAGCCGAAGCAGATGACGAAAGAGCAATTGGAGGAGGGAACTGACCGGGCGTGGCGCACGACCTATTCCAACGGCAACATTATGAGACGGCTCGCGCCGTTCCGTCACAGCCCGTGGCTCTCGATACCGCTGAATCTCGGTTACAAAGGGTACGCGGATAAGTGGCACAAATTTACGAGGGAAGTGATGTGCGACAACTCAGATATTCCGGTGATCTGATTACATAATTATTGTAAGGGCTCCCTGGAATAATGCGTTGTAAGGCCGCCCTGGAATGAGGATTGAGTATGAAAGTTACGTTTATTCTGCCGGCGATCGGCAAGAAAAAAGGAAAGAAATATATAGGAACCTGGAAGATGGAGCCGCTCACGATTGCGGTGTTAAAAGCACTCACGCCGCCGGAGGTGGAGACGGAGCTGTTCGATGACAGGATCGAGCTGATTGACTATGATACGCCGACTGACCTGGTGTGTATCACAGTGGAGACTTACACGGCGAGGCGGAGTTACCGGATTGCCGCCAGATTCCGCGAGAGGGGGATTCCCGTCGCTCTGGGCGGGTATCATGTGACGCTCTGTCCGGAGGAGGCGGCGGAATACTGCGACAGCGTGATTGTCGGAAATGCCGAGACGGTATGGCGGCGCATGCTGGAGGATCTGCGGGAAGGGAAGCTGGCAGATTGCTATCAGGGCGGCGTGGGCGAGTATGATATCCGGCCGGATAAGAGCATTTTTGCCGGAAAGAAATATCTGCCCGTCTCACTTGTTGAGACGGGGCGCGGGTGCTGTCATAGCTGTGAATTTTGTTCCATCTCCAAATTCTACTGCAGCAAATATCATTGCCGGGAGCACAGTCTCATTGTCGATGATATCAGAGAATCCGAACATAAGTATACATTTCTGGTGGATGATAATCTCGTGGCGAACCGGGAAAATGCGATCCGCCTTTTCCGGGACATTGCCCCGCTCAAAATCAAGTGGGCGGGCCAGGGGACTCTCTCGATGGCGCGGGACACAGAGCTTCTCCGCGCGATGAAAGAGAGCGGCTGCGAAATCATTCTGATTGGATTTGAGAGTCTGGACAGAGAAAATCTCCGCCAGATGAACAAGTCTTTTAACGATACGCTGGGGGAGCGGGACGAGCTGGTGAAGAGAATCCACGATGCGGGTATCGGTATCTACGCGACATTTGTGTTTGGTTATGATAACGACGATGAGCGGACAGTGCATGACGCCGTGGAATTTGCGAAAAAACACAATTTTTATACGGCGGCGTTTAACCATCTTCTTCCCTTTCCCGGCACGGCGCTGTATGAGAGACTGCGGGGGGAGAACCGGCTGCTCTATGACAAGTGGTGGCTGGCAGAGGGCTATCATTACGGGGAGCTGGCATTTTATCCGCGCCTGCTCTCTCCGGATAAACTGAGCAGGCTCTGCCACGAGGCCAGGAAGGAATTCGCCGCGCCGCGCACGGTGCTGAGCCGCGGGTTCGCTTCACTCGGAAGGACGAGTCCGCTCATGTGGGGATTGTTCTGGGCGATGAATCTCCGCCTGGGAGAAGAGGTTGACCAGAAAATGAATGTGCCGATAGGAGAAAATCTTGATGAATTTCCAAAATGACAGATATACGCTTCGGTTTGCGGACGAAACTGACGATGGGGGCATCCGTGAAATCTTTGAGAGCGGCAGTTTCCCGGGTGCGATGGAGGTAAAATTCCTGCGGGGAGAGAGTCCGTATAGATCGTTCCGGGCGGACGGGGACGAGGCGAAGATACTTATTATCCGCGACAACCGGGAGAACCGGATGGCGGCGGTGGGAGGTGCGGTGCTCCGCAGGGAGTACATAAACGGAAAGGTGGAGCGGTGTGCGTATCTGACCGGACTTAAAGTGCATCCGGATTACAGGGGAAAGCTCCCCTTTATCGTGAAAGCGTATGAGGTGTTGGGAAAAGAGCTGGCGCACTGTGGTTTTTGCTATACGACCGTACTCGACGGCAACGAGGAGGCGGTCAGGATGTTTGAGAAGCGCCGCAGGAATATCCCTCTTTACCGGTATATGGGCCACTATATGACATATTGTTTTCACGGAGGTAAGAGGTGCCTGGCGCTCGAGGTGGGTGATGTGAGAGGGTTTGACCGGGTGATGGAGACCTATTTTTCTGACATGAACCTTGTGCCGGCCAATTATCGCTATGCGGGATTTGGCGACACAAAGTTTTACTGTGTCAGAGAGCAGGAAGAGATCACAGCCTGCTGTTTTGTGGGAGACCAGCAGCGCACAAAGCAGTACAAAATGTGTTCTTATGGCGGTATTTACAGGGCGGCCGCCAAACTTCCCACACAGTTTTTTGGATATCCGCAGTTTCCGAAACCGGGCAGTGTGATCGACCACGGTGTGATTTCCTATCTCTATGTCAGGAACAATGACTACAGGCTCTGCCGGGACTTCCTTTATTCTGTGGCGGCGGAGGCGGGTTTTTCCCTGCTGATCTGGGGTGCTTTTGAAAATCATCCACTGTGCGGCGCCCTTGGCCGCATGAAGACTGTGCACTATGGAAGCCGATTGTATGAGGTCGTGTGGGGGAAAACGGCAGGGGTGTCCGGAAGGATCGGGGTAGAAGCGGCACTGCTGTAGGATATGAATTTATAAATCATTGCGCCGTGTATCATTCTGTGATAAAATAAGTCCCAATAGATAAAAATTTAGATAAAAGAAGGTGGATGCTCTGGAATCAAAATTTTCCATGACAAGAGAGGAAAATATATTTGTCGCCAAACGCAACATCATAGACTATATATGGAAAAGTGCAAAACTAGAGGGGCTGGGTGTGACCTATCCGGACACAGAGGCAATCTTTAATGGGATGCGGGCACCCAATGTCAAGGTGGAAGAGATTGTGGCGGTTAACAATCTGAAACATGCATGGCAGTTTCTACTTGACAATCTGGATGTTCCGTCAGACTATAATTATGTGTGCCATCTGAATAAAATTGTGGGTGGGGATAATCTGGTTATTAATGCCGGATTTATCCGTAAGGTTCCGGTATCCATTGGTGGTACTTCATGGAAACCGGATTTGCCTATTGAATCACAGATCAAAGAGGAAATCGCTGATGTTCTGGCGATAGAAGAACCAACAGAGCGCGCCATAACTCATATGCTGTATTTGATGAGAAAGCAGATGTTTCTGGATGGAAACAAGAGGACATCCATGCTGGCGGCAAATCAGATTATGATTGCGAATGGATGTGGCATCATCAGTATACCAATTGAACATCAGCCGGAATTCACAAGGTTGCTGGTTGAATTTTATGAATCCGGTGACATGGGGGAAATGAAAAACTTTGTATACGAGAACGGAATTGATGGAATTGATTTTGGATGTTAAATGTTTTTATATTTTGAAAGGGGTTTTTCCGATGAAAAAGATTATGATGACAGTAGCGGTGGTTTTTTGCGTGATACTGATGGCCCCGGCAACAGCAGAGGCAAAGAAGATCAGCAGTGCAGGAGCTGCAAAAAAATTAGCCCGTAACAAGGTGAAAGGGGCTGTTGTAACAGAGGTTGATACTGACTATGAAAATGGTGGACTGATTTATGAGGTAAGCCTTAACAAAGGAAGCCGTGAATATGGGCTTAATTACCGGGCATCGGATGGCAGGCTGGTACAGTACGAGTGGGAGATTGCTGATTTTACGGGTACTTCAAATGGGAAGAAACTGGCGAAGTCCCGGATAAAAAAACTTGCGAAAAAGTATGTAAAAAAGGCTAAGATCACACAAGTCTATTTAGATACAGATGATAGCGGAGAAGAGTATAAAGTTACTATGAAAAAGGGAAATAAGACCCATCATCTTGTGTATGCTGCAGGAACAGGGAAGCTTATAGAATATAAGTGGAAAATTTCCAGCAAAAGCTCATCAAAAACAAAGTATATTGGTGTGGCTAAGGCAAAAAGTATAGCAAAGAAAAAAGTACCTGGCGGCACATGTGTTAAAGTGGAATTTGACAAAGATGATGGTGTGCCAGTTTATGAGGTTGAGATGGTGAAGGATAACCAGGAATATGAATTAACCATTCATGCCAAAACGGGAAAGATTCTCGAATATGATTAACATTTTAAGGGAGGGGGTGACCGCGATGAAACATATAAAGCATAAAACCCGTATACTCAGCAGGCTGTCTGCAGTCTCCCTGGTAGCAGTTATGTTACTGGCCGGATGCGGCCAGGCATTAAAAACAAAGGGAGAGAATCCTGCTGCAGTTAGCAGCTCTGCTGTGGGGACAGACGGGGACACGGCGGGGAAGAGAGCGGATGAATTGCCGATAGAAGCAAAAAAACAGCTGCGTGCCATAGCGGAGAACTGGAAGCAGTGGGACATGAGTTATCTGTCACGGCCCGGTGAGGACGCGGAAGTCGAGGAGAAGATGTCATGGGTTGATGATTTTGAATTTACGGTCACGGATCTGGATCAGGACGGCTATCTTGAGATTATGACGCTGGATATCCGTGGAAAGCAGTTTTTATCGGAATTTCACATATATGAAGTCACAGAGGACGGAAAAGGGCTGCAGAGATGGAAAGAGGCCGGGGCGGACGATCTTGACCCGAAATGGCATGAGTACCCGATGACTGCATATTATGATGCACAGCAGAATTCCTGGCATTATTATCCCAGCCAGGGTGTGGGGGGCTGCCATGATGGACAGGAGAATACGGTCCAGTATTTTGATATAGAGATGAAAAATAACGAGATCTATATGAAAAAGCTCGGCTGGGAAGTATATGATTGGGAAAAAGATTCTGACAGCCCGGCAGGGTACTGCGACGCAGAGGGAAAAGAAGTCGGGAAAGAGGCGTTTGACGAATTGTTGTCCGGTTATTACCGGGGCATGGAGAAGTATGAGGCCGTTTATAATTGGGATAATGTGTATTGTGACGGACCGGAGGACATAAAGTGGGATCCGGAAGATCTGAGTTTGCGCCTGGAGGAACTGTGGGTGGGGTCGGATATCCGGAAACCAGCCCGGGCAGAGGGCTGGGAGAGCAGGCTGTCAGAGGATGAGAAGAAACAGCTGCGGGCCATTGCCACGGATGGCGAATGGTATCCGGTCTTAGATAATTATGAGGTCAGGGAGAGCCAGATCGACAGCGATTACAGTCCGTTCTGGTATATGGTGACGGATCTGGACCGGGATGGAAAACTGGAGGTCATTTTATCGCTTAATACCTATCATGCCGGAACGGAGGTCTTTTATACAAAAGCTTTTGAGGTGTCGGGTAATGGAAAGAAATTAAAAGAATTAAAATTGATGGATGGGGATGGGGAAGAAAAATTCGGAAGTTTCGTAAATATGATTGGACAGAGTGAAGTGCCCACATACTGGGATGAAGATAAGAAGATCTGTTATTATCTGTTTGATAATTGTTACACAGACAGACGCTGTTCATCGGAAGATGACAGGATCACGTCGCCGATGGCGGTTTTCATGGAAAACAACTGTCTGGCCGGGGAGGGCTGGGGAGGTTTTTTCGAACAGCTTGGTGATAAAACAACATATTATCTGGGAAGTGATTATGATTACAGAGAGGTTTCCCGGGAAGAATATGAAGAGAACCTGGCCGGGGAGTGTGCCGGGATGGAAAAAGGAAAGGTGTCCCTGGGATGGAAAGAGGCGTCGGCAGCAGTTCTGCGGCGGATGAATGAGGATTATTTTTATGAGGAGCTGGCGGAGTCCTACCTGGAGTTTAAAGGGGAGCAGAGTTTATAAAAGAACATCAAATTTTCACAAAATTGGTGTAACATAGTAAGCCTATTCAAATTATCCGGGAAAATGGCCGGACAGGGGTCGTCTGCGCGGGAGACCGCGGGGGACTTCGGAATGGAGGATTGCTATGATGAACTGGCTGCGGCGTTTTATGTATGGGAGATACGGGGGCAATGACCAGCTCTCTATGTTTTTATTTGTCTTGTACCTTATCCTGCTCGTGCTTGGTTCGATTTTTCGCCGCGGGGTGCCGGGCAGCGGGCTTAGCGTGGCGGGGACGATATTGCAGACACTGTGCTGGGTTGTGGTGCTCTTTTATTTCTTTCGCTGTTTTTCAAAAAATATTTATAAGAGGAGTGCAGAGAATCAGAAATTTCTCAGAATGTGGTATCCGGTGCAGAATTATTTTAAGTTTCTGAAATTGTGTTTCCGGGAGAGAAACGGCGTGAAGAAACTGTACCGCTGTCCGAAGTGCCATCAGACGATCCGGGTGCCGAGAGGCCGGGGAAAGATTGCTATCACGTGTCCGAAATGCCGGTTTGAGTTTATCAAAAAGACGTGAGAGTAAAAAAGGGGTATACGATTGTTTGGATATGTGAAAGTGAATAAGCCGGAGTTAAAGATTCGGGAGTTTTCCCGCTACAAAGGGTTTTACTGCGGCCTGTGCAGAAGCCTGCGCGGGCGGCATGGGCCACTGGGACAGATGACGCTGACCTATGATATGACATTTCTCGTTCTTTTGCTGACGTCTCTCTATGAGCCAGAGACAACCGGGCAGAGGAGGCGCTGTCTGGTTCACCCCGCAAAAAAACAGTTTATGCTCTTCAATGAGGTGACGGATTACGCGGCGGATATGAATATTCTTTTGACGCACGGCCATCTGGAGGATGACTGGAGAGATGAGAGAAAACTGATGGGATTGCTTGGGATGAGAGCTTTCGCGGGGAAAAAGAAAGAGATCGCGGCCCGCTATCCGAGGCAGGCGGAGGCCATAGAGACTTCTCTTTTGGAACTCTCCGGCAGAGAGGCGGAAAACTGCCGGGAGATTGATGCGGTGGCAAGGCCCTTTGGGACATTGATGGCGGAGCTGTTTGTGTGGAGGGAAGATGCCTTTCAGAAAATACTCCGCGCTTTTGGGTTTTATCTTGGGAAATATATTTATATTCTGGACGCCTATAAGGATCTGGCGGAGGATATGAAAAAGGGATGTTATAATCCCTTTGCCGGGGAACAGGAAAAAGAAGGGTTTGACAGCCGTGTGGGGGATATGCTGGAGAGTACGCTGCGCATGGCGGTCACGGAGTTTGAGAAACTTCCCTGTGAGCAGGATCTGCCCATTCTCCGCAACATTTTATATGAAGGGGTACGGATGAATATCGAGGATAATGGAGGAGCTAAGGATGAGAGATCCTTATAGTGTGCTGGGCATAACGAGAGGTGCCACAGACAGAGAAGTGAAGAAAGCCTACCGGGAGATGAGCCGGAAATACCACCCGGATTCTTATGCAGATGAGGGCCAGAAGAAATGGGCGGAGGAGAAGTTCCGGGAAGTCCAGGAGGCATATAATCAGATCGTGGACGAAAAATCGGGAAAGAGCCAGCAGAGTTTTGGCGGCTATGGGGCCGGGGCCGGTGGAAATTATTCGGAGGAGGACCAGCACCTTATGGCGGCGCTGAACTATATCCGGGCCCGCCGCTATAACGAGGCGATCAATGTGCTGAACGGCATGGAGAACCGCAGCGCGCGCTGGTATTTTTTCAGTTCTTATGCCAATCTCGGCCTGGGCAATAATGTAGTAGCCATGGATTACGCGAAAAAGGCGGTGGAGATGGAGCCGGGAAACCCGGAATACGAGCAGTATTACCAGCAATTGCAGAGGGGAGGAGGAGCCTCGCCCTTTGGCAGTCCGTTTGGCGGCGGCTACGGCGGCGGTTATGGCGGCTATGGCGGTTATGGAAGATATGGCAGAGGCGGTGGTTACGACGAGTGCGGGACGGGCAATATCTGCTGTGACCTGTTGTGTGCGGACACACTGTGTGAGTGCATGGGAGGGGATTTATGCGGATGCATGTAAAGACGAGAACACTTGCGATACTTGCGGTTATGGCGGCATTTAGTACCGTGCTGACAGTGCTCGGCACTGTCATTTCTGTCAACACGGTCTTTTTCACTGCGGCAGCCGCTTTTCTCGTGGGGATCGCTGCGGTGTATTTTGGATTGGGGCCGGGGGCGGTCTTTTTCTTTGTCTGCCTTGTGCTGGATTTTATCTGCAATCCGAATAAGCTTCACGTTTTTTTATACATGGCTCTCGCTCTCTATATATTGCTGTCCGAGGCGGGGTCTGCCGCCGCGGGAAAAATAAAGGATCCAAAGGCGGGGATCTGGGCGGCCCGGGGGATCCGCCTGGTGGTCTTTGCCCTCTGTTACTGCCCGCTGATTATTTTTCTCCCACAGATACTCGTGTCCGGCAGGATTCTTGCGCAGCCCTGGTTTCTGCCCGCGGCCCTGGCTTTTGGTGCAGTGGCCTGGGTGATTTATGATCTCGCCTATATCGAAGTAAAAAAATATGTTCATCGCCACCTGGGGAAATGGTTTGCAAAAAGCTGAGATGTGGTTTTGATTGCTACGATTGACAATTTGGGGCAAAAGGCATTATACTTTTAGGGAGAAAAGGATTGAGGAGAAAGAAAGATATGGCAGTAAGGATTATTGGTACAGGAAGTTATCTTCCTGAGAATGTGGCGGACAATAATTTTTTATCTACGATTGTTGATACGGATGACGAGTGGATCCGGCAGCGGACCGGTATCAAAGAGAGGCATCTCGCCAGCGGGAAAGAGGGGACGACCTATATGGCGACCCATGCC
>CANRMO010000093.1 GCA_947631755.1 uncultured Lachnospiraceae bacterium
AGTTCTGCGCGGAGGCGGGGGAACCCCCCCCCCCCCCCTCTTCGGAGCCGAGCCTCCTCTACGGCGACCTGGGCGAGAATATCCGAAAGACATTTGCCACTCTGGGGAAACGGTTTACTTTTGCCGGAGATACCGGGAAAGACCAGAGGGTTTATTTTTTCAACACAAAGGAGATTGTGGGAAATAAATACGGGACGGCCAATCCAATTCCGTTCCGCGTTGTAGATAACAACATCGGCCTGGATGTGGACATCACTGTCCGCTGCAACGGCGAGTATTCCTATAAGATTTTTGATCCCATTCTTTTTTATACAAATGTGTGCGGCAATGTGACAGACGAGTACACGAGAGATCAGATTGACAGCCAGTTAAAGACAGAATTAATGACGGCTCTGCAGCCGGCGTTTGCCGAGATCTCGGCGATGGGGATCCGCTACAGCGCGGTTCCGGCCCACACGCTGGAGGTAGCGGATGCACTGAACAAGGCGCTGTCGGAGAAATGGTCCGGTCTTCGTGGCATCCGGGTTGTCTCTTTTGGCGTCAATACGATCAAGGCGTCAGAAGAAGACGAGGAGATGATCAAGGAGCTGCAGAAAACGGCAGTTCTGCGCAATCCCGGCATGGCTGCCGCCACACTCACCGGCGCCCAGGCAGAGGCTATGAAGTCTGCCGCAGCCAACACGTCTACCGGGCCGATGATGGCATTTGCCGGTATGAATATGGCACAGAGGGCTGGCGGTATTGATCCGAATGCGCTCTTTGCCATGGATCAGCAGGCGCCCCAGGGAGGAAGCCCGCAGCAGGCGGCATCCGGTCAGGTTTCCCAGGGGGCAGCACCACAACAGGAGCAGCCCGGAGCGGGTGGAAACGATTCCTGGACTTGTTCCTGCGGTGCGAAAAACACTGGGAAGTTCTGTGTGGAGTGCGGCTCTGCGAGACCGGAGCCGGTGAAAGGCTGGACCTGTTCCTGCGGTGCGGTAAACCAGGGGAAATTCTGCCCGGAGTGCGGGGCAAAGAAACCGGCAGATGCGCCGCTCTACAAATGTGACAAATGCGGATGGGAGCCAGAAGATCCGCATCATCCGCCCAAGTTCTGTCCGGAGTGCGGAGATGTTTTTGACGAGAACGATATACAGTAAGTGGAGGAAAGTATGGACGATTTTGAGAATACCCGGTTTGCCGAGACCGAAGAGGAGACGGATAAAAAATGTCCGCGGTGTGGCGGTGTCATGGATTACGACCCGAAGAGCGGCGGACTGAGATGTCCTTATTGTGACTATGAGGAAGAGATCCGAACGGATACAGCAGAGCCGGAAAAGGCGGAGGAGATGGATTTCTACGCGGCGGAACACACGGCAAATAAAAACTGGGGAGCGGAGAAAAAGACTGTGATCTGCGAGTCATGCGGCGCAGAATCGATCTACGATGCGCTGCAGACATCGGCGGTGTGCCCGTTCTGCGGTTCTAACCAGGTCATGGAGGCGGCGGAACAGGATACGATTGCCCCGGGTGGCGTAGTGCCCTTTGCCGTCAGCGACAAACAGGCAGCGGACACTATTTCTGATTACAGCGGGGAATATGGTATTGACCACACTCACCGCGACAGCAAGGGAAATACCCACACCACGACTTCCTGGCATCGCACATCCGGCAATTATACAGCGTTCTTTAATGATGAGCTGGTGCTGGCATCCCAGAATCATGATATGGGTATGCTTCTCGGACTGGAGCCCTTTGACACCGAAAATAATAAATCTTATAAGCCCGAGTACATCGCGGGATTTGTGGCGGAGAGATACTCGGTTGGGCTGGAAGAGGGCTGGAGGAGGGCCATGCAGTCCATCAAAGAAAAGCTGCAAGATTCGATTTCCAATAAAATTGAGCGCGAGCACCGTGCGGATCACACAAGGAATGTCCGTGTTAATACTGGATTTCATAACATTACTTATAAGTATCTCCTCCTGCCGGTCTGGATATCAAATTTTAAATACAAAGATAAGGTATATCGGTTTATGGTAAATGGCCAGACAGGCAAGGTGTCCGGGAAGACACCGATCTCTGCGCCGAAAGTGGTCATTACCGCTCTCGGGGTGCTTGCATTTCTTGTGGTTCTGTATATATTCTACAGCAGCTTTACGAATTAATTAAAACGTAAATTTATAAATACAGAAGGAAAGTGCCTGCCTCACAAAAAATCAATGGGGCAGGTTCTCCCTTTCTGATTCCCGCCAATCTCTGTCCATGGGGGCGTTTTCCCCGCCCAGGGTGAGATAGATCCGGTCAATCCTAAGACCGGAGCGGAGGCCGTAGAGAGAAAAAATGTGTTCTCCTTCCAGTATCTCTATATCGGACAGAAGTGTCCAGAACCAGATCTGTTTGGTGCTGTATGTATAGAGATGACCTTTTGAAAATTGCTCCCGGAAAGGCTGCGGATTCCCGTCAAGTCCAATCTGACAGGACGCCGCAAAGTCATCATCAAACTTTATTAAGAGCCAAACATGGTAAAGGCCCGGCTGTTGGATGCGTATTTTGTAATTCAGGGAGGGGGCTTCTTCCGGAATCTTCCATTCTTTTTCCCGCTCCCGGATGTACATGGCAATCCCGCTCCCGCCGTTTGTTTCCGACTGGGTGTGACTCCACCCTGTCGTCTTGCCATTTGTTGTGAAGGCGTATTCGGATTGTTCCAGAACATACTCTGTCCCAAAACCCAATTTTCCCTGATCCTCTAAAAAGACACCGCTGCCAAATTCGGCCAGCACATTTTTTTTGCCATCCCTGTCTGGGACATATTTCTGTCTGCCTAATTCTGTCTGGGCGTACTCTTCGTTTCTCCGGTACAGCCGCTCGTAGTTCCAGAAATCTCTTCCGGCGTATACCACTTCCGGCAGGGGTACTTCCCTTTCGTACCCGGAAAATTCCGTCGGCCGGATGTCCGGTATATACTGGTAATGTCCGTCAGACCCTGTGTCCGGGCCCAGGTTGCTCCATTTTTTCTCCCCTGTATAGATTACAAACTTGCTGAATGTCACATACCGGTCGATCATGAAGAGGTGGAGCTGGTGTCTGCCCCGTTTTAGAAAGGGCAGCCTCACAGTTATTTTTTCGCCATTGTTCATAACCGCTTTTTTCCAGTTTTCCTGCCATTCATCTACTGTGTTAGTCTCAATAATTTCCATGGGGGTGTCATCCACGGACAGGCCAAAGCGGATCCGTCCCACGGAATCCAGTGTCAAAAAACGGTAGATTTCCAGATTAAATCTGCCGGAAGAGGACAGGGCAAAGTCACAGACAGCGCAGGGGAAAGGGGCAGAGGCCGTTTTCCCCCTCGCTTCAATTACGGAGCCAGTCATCCGCCCCATGTCTTTCACGATATGCCACCCACCGTTGTCTGTACTTTTCACGGGCTGGAATTGTTCCGCGGTCATGATAAGGCAGCTGTCTGATTCCACGACAGCGCCCTGTTTTTCCTCTTCGCGTAGGGAGCTGCTCTGTTTTTTTATGCGGATTGTTTTACAGGAATCATCAAGGGAAGTGCGGATCAGCAGTTCCCCTTCTCCGGGTCTGCTATTGTCGGAGACGGTGACAAGGATTCGTTTCTCTCCTTCGACAACGCCAGAAGGTTCCGATAGGGAGATCCAGTCATGGCATCCTTTTTTTTCAATACTATAGGCAAAGTTTCCCCTCCCTTTATTGTAGAGCTCAAACCATTTTACTTTTCTGCCATCCTCTTCAAAAAGGATGTCCGGCAGAGAGCCGTTTTCTCTTGGGAGATGTTCCTGTTCCTCCCCCCATACGATGACACCCGCCTCTGGCTCTCCGATGGCCAGTGCCGGTTTTCCTGCCGGATACATGGCAGTGGGCGGCGGTGAAAAGTGCTCCGGCGTCAGAATATTATCCCATTTTCCACCGCACATAATCTTATTGTAGTAGTGGAGCATACATTTTCTGGCGGTCATCATTTTTCTTGATTTTTCAATGTAACCATCTGCCGCCGCCATTTTGCCCTGTTCATAGCAGAGATGGCTCCGGTCAGCAAAATAGAATTCAGCATTGGCATAATAGGAGGCGCACAGTTTCATGAACATTAACTGGAAAAAGGCGGGCTGCTCTTCTTTTGGGAGATTGTGGTACAGGTTCGCCGCTTCGTCATAGATTTCCCTGAGCTGGTTGACCCGTATGGCGCCCTCGTCTCCGTATGCGGTCTGGGAAAAGGTGTCCGGTCCTAAATGCTCAATTTTGCATACATTGGTGATCTGGGCAAACCTTGTATACAGTTCTGCTGTCTTTTTGCCGATTTTCCCGGAGAAATTGCTGTCAATCCACGCTTCTGTAAATTTTCTGGGGTCCTTTGTAAGAGCATGTTCTTTTCCTGCCTCCCAGCCATAAGTCAGAAAGAACTCGATATCTTGTTCCAACGGTTTCAGTGCCCCCACATTTAATACCCATATTTTCCGTATATGATTCTCATAGCATTTGCGCAGTTCGTTCCCCGTGTGGGCGAGGGGGATGGAGTTGATATAGAGATAGCTCATGCCTGGAAATGCCCAATAGGAATTGTGGAAATATACGCCATGGCCACCACTGCGTGTCTGTTCTTCTTCGTTCGGATAGCGGCGCATATGGCCAAAATTATCGTCCACCCACATAAGGGTGATGTCCTCTGGCACATCCAGTCCTGCGTCATATAAGGGGAGAACTTCCTTATAGGGAATAAACGTCTGCAGAGTGTCTTTTTTCCCGAGTACCTGTTGCAATATCCCGCGCTGGTCCCGGATTACTTGGCCGAGGAGAGTGACTTTCGCCCGTACTTTCTCTTCTTCACTCAGGGAATCGTCCCCGTCGATTGCCTCAGTGCGGAATCCGTAATCGTGTACTCCCCGCATACCCACTGTATAGCCGACCTCGTAATCCCTGTTTAACTCTACACTCTCTTTCCAGTATTCCTGTAGGATTTCACGGTTGCGGCCCTCCAGGGAGTAGTCGTACCAGATTCCCTCATATCCCTTTTTCATAAGCCAGGGATCCCACTCATTCTGGTTGCTTCGAAGGAGCATATCGCAGTGGGAGGTTCCCACTACGATCCCCATCTCGTCGGCCAGCTTTCCGTTTTCCGGATTTTCATTAAAATAGTTAACATGCATGGCGGGCCATATGTAATTACCCTTTAACCGCAGCAACAGCTCAAATATCTGTTCATATGTCTCCGGGCCAATCGTGTTGTCTTTTGTGTGTGCCTTTGCCCAGGCCTCCAGTTCTTCCTCATCATTGAGAAAGATGCCCCGGTACTGCACAGAGGGGTAATCAGCCCGGTAAAAGTTTTCCTCCAGTTCGATACAGTCTTTTTGTTTTACTGGAACATCGGCAAAAAAATGCCAGGGAGAGACGCCGATGAGACGGCAGAATTCGTAGATGCCAAACACTGTCCCCCGCCTGTCCGCACCGGCAATGTAAAGAGTGCCGCCTGATTCCTGCAGCACGTAACCCTCCCATTTATATTCCTGCCTGGATTTTTGGATGGGGGAAACATATATCAGCCTTTCCCTGACAGCCTGGTCAATTGCCCGGCTCACGCCAATGGTGCCGATTATAATTGTTACATATCTGCTTTGTTCTTCGCCAACGAGCTTTCCATTTGCCATGCAGACACGATATATGTCCCGGATCAGATTTGAGGCTGCTCTTCTGACGGCCACTGACTCTTTTTCGGAACAGGAGATTTTGATCTCGTCATTTCTCCCGCACAGTTTGTATTTTTTCATGAGACCCCTCTTTCTTTATTTGTGTTCGCTTTTGTCAGATATCCAGTAGCATTGTAGCACAGATGTATCTGTGATGGAATTACAAAAACATTATCTTATATTGCAAAAAGTATTCTGTTGTGGGGAGAAAAATACGTTCTATTTGCAATATAAAGTAGTCAAAATGCAATTTTAATACAAAAAGAAAGATAGTATAATAGGAGAAAGTTAAAGAAAGTTAATGTAAACATAATTTAAATTAAAGGAGGAAGTCAGCATGAAAATAATGAGACGGATTTGTGCTGCGGCGGTCGCTGTGGCGATGATTGTTGGGGGGACATTTTATGGGATTCCGGTGTCAGCGCAGACAGAGGAGACCCCGGAAAAGGGATTGATCGCTGATTTTAAGCTGGATGGTACAGAAGAAGGATATAAGGGCGCTGGTGCGGCGGCAGCTCTTCACTCAAAAGATGACGGGGCCACGCCGGAATTTCCGTATGAGGAGATTGAGGGAAAGAGCGGCCTGCATTTTGACAAGAGCAGATGGCTGGAGGTGGCGAAAGAGGATGGCTCTTCCTTGTTAAAGGGCCTGAGTGAGTTTACTATATCCTATGACTCGTATACGACATCAACTTCATCATCAAATTATTCGTTTTTTCTGACGAACACACATGTGGATGGACAGGCAACTGCTGGAAATGCTGCCACATATCCGAGATTCGGCGTGATCGATTACAATAGTACCCTGCGCATTCTGAATGGGCCCGATGGTTTTAACGGCAGTGCTGCCACGGGATGGAAACATGTTGATGTTGTTTATTCCGGGCAGAGCGTAACTACATATGTGGATGGCACACAGGTGTCGACGAAGGAAGCCTACGAGGGAATCGCGAGGATCCTCGGGTCGGATGAGAGCTATATATGGATTGGGAAGGGGCCATTTACGCCAGTAAACTCACAGCTTTTTGATGGCTATCTGTCCAATCTGAAAATTTATAATTATGCGCTGTCAGCTGATGAGCTGCGGCCCGGAGAAGAGGAGATAGTCACAGCAGTTGAGGTGTCTGGTGAGGGTGGAGCGATTGCGGCTAGGCAGGGAACAAATCTTCAGATGAATGCTGTGGTAAAAAAATCAATTTAAAGAGGTCATGAGTGAGGAAAAAGTGACGTGGACGGTGAGTGAGGCGGACAAGGTGTCCATTAGCGACAGTGGTCTGCTCACAGTTTCAGAGGAGGCAGAGGCTGGGAGTAAGATCACGGTGACGGCGTCGTCTGTGACCAATCCGCAGGTCAGCGGGACAATGGATATCACAGTGCTTGTAAAGAAAATGGTACACGAGAAAAAACTGATTGCCGATCTGAAATTGGACGGCACGGAAGATGGTTATAAAGGTGCTGGTGCGGTGGCGACGCTCCATGGAGTGGAAGAGGGGGTGACGCCAGAATTTCCATATGAGGAGATTGAGGGAAAGAGCGGCCTGTATTTTGACAAAAGCAGATGGCTGGAGGTGGCGGGAGAGGATGGCTCCTCTCTGTTAAAGGGATTGAGTGAGTTCACCATATCTTATGACTCCTATACTGCATCTTCATCCGTGTCAAACTATATTTTCTTTTTGACAAATACCCACGAGGATGGGCAGGCCACTAGTGCGAATGCAAGTGAACATCCCAGATTCGGGATATTGGATTACAGTGGTACGCTGCGGGTTTTAAACGGAAAAGACGGCTTTAACGGCAAAGCGTCTGCGGACTGGAAACATATCGATGTTGTTTATACAGAGGAGAACGTGACTGTCTATGTGGATGGTGAGCAGGTATCAACAGCTGTTTCCTACGAGGGAATCGCAAGGATTCTTGGGGCGGGCGAGAGTTACCTATGGATTGGAAAAGGACCTTTTAAGCCTGCAGAGCTTTTTGATGGTTATTTGGCTGACTTTAAGATTTACAATTACGCTCTGACGGCGGAGGAGCTGGAGCCGCAGCCAGAGGAGAACACAATCGCCTCAATCGAGGTTTCCGGGGAACACAATGTGACTTCTGTAAGGCAGGGAGATATACTTCAGATGAGTGCTGTGGTAAAGGATCAGGACGGCGGGGTCATGAGCGGAGAGGGAGTGACGTGGACAGTAAATGAGGGGAGCAGAGCCTCTATTAGTGAAAGCGGTCTGCTGTCTGTTTCTGAGGATGCAGCCGTCGGTGATAAGATTACGGTAACGGCGATATCTGAGACAAAGCCAGAGATCAGAGGCACAAAAGAAATCACGGTGACAGCGAAGGATAGCAATGAAAACAACGAAAACAATGAAAACAACAATAACAATAATGGTGGAGACAATAACAACAATAATACTAATATTGGGAGCAGCGGTGCCAATATTGACAATGGCAATAGCAATGCGGCCGGCAGTGAGGTAAAAAAAGAGAGCAGCGGCAGTAAGGCAGTTTTAAAGAAAGCTGTGATCACAGTCAGAAAGGGGAAGAAAAAGGTAAGTAAGGTCACGGTTAAGAAAGGTAAGACGGTAACATTAAAGGTGAGTGTGGACTCGAAAGCAAAGCTTACTCTCGGGAAACAGAAAAGGAAGGGGAAAAAGATTGCCAGAGTGACGCTGAGAAAAGGGAAATTAAAGATAAAGGCAAAAAAGAAAGGAAAGATTTCACTTGTGCTCACCAGCGCAAAGACAGCGAAATATGAAAAAGCAAAAAAGACAGTGAAAGTAACAGTAAAATAAGAAATGGGGGATTAACATGAGAAAATGGAGACAGGTATGCGCCGTGGTGATGGCTGTGGTGATGACAGCAGGCGGGATTTCAGTGGGGAATCCCGCCCCGGCAAAAGCGGAGATAAGGGAATCAGCGGGAGAGGGCGGTTTTGCAGTCTATCAGAATCAAAAGGCGGCTCCGATCCTGATGGATGCATCTTACGGCTCTTCAGACAGTCAGTATGCAGAGCGCAGCTATACGCAGATCCGGCGTGCCGCGGGCGATCTCCGGCAGGATGTGGCTATGGTGACGGGGGCGGTAGACTTTGAAGAGGTGCAGCAGATTTTTGCAGACACGGACGAGAAACAGGAAGAACGTCTCAGTTCTCCG
>CANRMO010000094.1 GCA_947631755.1 uncultured Lachnospiraceae bacterium
CCCCCCTTACTCCAGAAAATCGCAAATATCCTTCACTGTCTGAAATTCCTTAATCTTCTCAACCGTCAGGTTCCTGCTCCAGTTCTTTTTCACCTCCGCCATCAGGGCCAGCTTAGCAATGGAATCCCATTCCTCAACCTCCGACAGCTCCATATCCGGGGTCAGCTCCCCCTCGTCCAGCTCCAATATTTCCTCCAGCATCTCAATCACTTTTCTCTCCATCTCTGATAACCTCCTATAAATATACTCTTAATTCTCTCATCCTCCCCATCCCCCCGTGTCCCGGAAAGATAATCTTATCATCATCCATCTCCTGTAAAACAGGCTTTGTGATGCGACAGTACATTTTCCTGCTTCCCCCCGGAAACCGGGTGATGGCCGTGCTGCCATTAATCAGATTGTCGCCTGTGAAAACAAGGGAATCCTCTATCACATAAATTGCTCCTCCCATTGAATGGCCCGGAGCCATTATGCAATCCACTGTAAGTCCCTGCCAAAGGAAAGAACAGTTTCCCTCAAACGCCATGTCTACCCGGAACTGATAGCTCTCAGAATCGAGCAGTCCATTTTCGCGGTAATAGCCCTCCTCCTCCGGTGGTATCAGTATGTCAAAATAATCCTGCACCGATACCAGAGGTTTATCCAATATATTTTTACACTCCCGTGAACAGATCACCCGGAGCTCTCTCTGCTTCGAAAGCCACTTAACGCCTGTAATGTGGTCATAGTGCTCATGAGTGAGCGCGACAGTGATGCCGTTAATTCCCCACTCCTCTATCTCTGGGAGCAATTCCCCACATATATTGGGGTCGAACACGAGAAGCTCCCCGCCCCTCTTCACCACATACATCCTCTCATCGATCTTTCCCAGCGGGTGTACGTAGACGTCCGCCAGACCATCATATATCTTACGGAGCATCAACCTGTATCCCTCCCGGAATTGTTTCACTCGTCCCCTTGCAATACCGACATGACGAGACCGCTTTCTTCCGATGGGACAAGGCATACAGTTTCTCTCTCTGGATCTCCTCTGTCTCCCCACCGTGCAGCTCAATATACTCCTTATCTGATGGAGTGAAGAGTCCCATCTCACTCACTTTTGTATCCACGGGGCAGACATGCCAGCGCCCGCGGTAAATATTGGAACACTCAACCGCCGAACAGCACGTTCTGAATTTTTCATCCATCCCGTCCCTGCCATAGTCCTTAATGGCATCGTGATCGGCCCAGTTCCCGATTTTCCGCATCGTACAGTAGATTCCCCTCTCCTCACATTTTCTCAGGAGCTCCAGTTTCTTCGTGGAAATCTCCCCGTAGTCTGTTATGTGAACCAGCACTTGATGCTCCCGGATCGCTTCCAGGGTTTCTTCATCCGGCACAACCGTGCCATTGGTATCCAGCATAATTTGATATATATTAGGCAGTCCTGCGATATAATGAAGCACTTCTGCCAGTCCCGGATATAGGAGCGGCTCCCCGCCCATCACTTCCAACACCGCGATGTAGTCCACCAGGTCATTCATCTTCCCTATATCTCTCTCCACATCCTCCAGCTCAAAATGCTCCGGCTTCACATAGGGAATCAATTCGCTGCAGTCTCTACATTTCAGCGTACAGCAGTTCGTCACGATCAAGTCTATCTTCTCGTAAATATTTCCGAACTGCTTCTTACCCGGATCCAGAGAAATTCCGTGGGATACATACAGCAGGGCATTCTTGTCCATGATATGGCAGCCGCTCCCCAGGGCAGCCGCGATCTTCTCCCTCATAATCTTCTTATTCGACTCACGGTGAGGCGTCAGCACCATACAAACTTTACCGGACTGCTCTGCGATTTCCTCCAGCGTGAAAACGCCCACGCCCTTGTACTCCCTCTCCCCGTAAAAATCATCCACGAAGCCAAAAAATGGCAGAGACAGGTCGGCCAGAACGTCCATTAGATAATTTCCCAGCGGGCCACATCCATATATGACAAATTTTGCACCTCCCTCCACGTACTCTCTCAGACAGGATGTCACTTCCTGCACTGACAGCTTTTCCCTGTAAAAATTATTGCACTTCTCCAACGCGTCCATTACCTGTTGCTCCTTTCCTCTCATCCTCTCATTCCCCCTCCAGGATATCCAGATATCTTTGAATTTTCTCCCGCTTTTTTTTATATTCATTCATTGTCATGGCAAAGTAGACAATGTCACAGCCGAACTCACTGCTGTACTCCTTTCTCACTTTCCTTGCCCCGAACTTTCGGTCATAACCAAGGATATGCCTGTTTGTGGCGAGAACGGTAGTGACAATCTCATTCAACCCACAAATATCAAAGGCAAAATCATTCACGAGAAGCTGTGTCTCTGCAATCTCCACAAGATTTCCGTACAAGAGAGTCCGTCCCACCTCCCCCTGCCTGCCATGTATGTTATAGAGCGCGGTAGTACCGATCTTCTCGCCATTCTTTCTCTCCACCACAAAGAAGTAGTCACCCTCTTTCTCCATCTGGCTTCGGAGCCAATGCCTCTGATCTTCCACTGTCCCCCCCACCGTGTGCAGAAATCTTGTCTTCTCCTTGTCCTGCCGGATCTGATAGGTGTACTCAGCATCCGCTAATGTAGCCGAACGCAGGGTAATATTCCTGCCCTCTATCGCCTCACTCCATACCATGTCTTTCACCTGTCTCTTTCTCACCCCCGATACTCTGCCCCGTGGGGATGATTTATTTATTTCTTTCAAGCACATACTCAACAAATTCCTGATAATCGCGGATATAATCTTCTTCATCATAATAATCCGAGGCCAAAACCATCAAAACGGCATCCTCTGAAAAATCATACATCTCTCGCCACATATTGCTGGGCACATACAGGCCCTCATACGGTTTTTCCAAAAAAACTTTCTTTCGTTCACTCCCGTTATCCAGCAATATTTTGCAGGAACCATGGATACAGACCAGGATCTGTTCCAAACTTTTATGGGCATGGTATCCCCGCCTTACCCCGTCTGCAGTATCATACATATAATATACACGTTTGACCTCAAACGGAATGTCCCTCATTTCTTCCAAAGCAACCAATTGGCCTCTCTCGTCGCCATGCTGCTGAAAAGTGTACTTCACAACCTGCATACCGGCTCCCCCTGTCCTTTTTGTGGCTATGATGCATGATTCCCCTCATGTTTCTGGTTCCACTCCCTGCAAAATTCCCCATATTCCTTTACAAACACCTTTTTCCATGTATCATAGCCCGCTATATTCAGCACATCATTATCGTGGAGGCACCACGGGACATCCATGTGCGGCACAACCACTTTATAGCCCGCTTTCCAGAATTCTATACTCTGGGACGCATCATAATAATCCCATCCTTTGAACAGATCCCCCCGCCATGGCACATCGTACTGGGTAGCCATCAAAAGGCCGTCCAGCGCAATGACTTCCGCATAATCCCCCTCCACCTTCTTGAAAAGAGAATAAGAATGGTCAAATATACAGTCCGCCAAAAGCTCCCCGGTCCGCCGCCACAGGCCATCCGACCACATTCCCCCGTCTTCTGCAACCGTCTCATTTCCTGCCATGCCAAACATGCCTACTTCCGGATACTTTTTAAACAAAACCAGCATATCATTTAAAAATCCAGGATTAATGATCATGACATCATGATGGAGATATACCTTATACTTCGCATCAGAAGCATTCATCGCCTCATTATACCCGTCCGTCATGCTTTCCGCCCCATTCACTACCAGGACCTCAACCGTATAATTTTCCGGCACGAGTAGCTGCTCGATATAAATCTGGCACTCCCTCGCCTGGAACTCATCATTGGAGCACATTATAAAGCAGATTTTATGGCTGTTCATTTGAGACCTCCTTTTTTTTCCTCTCGCTCTCTGCCAGTTGGGTATATAATCCGGCCCGCATAGAACCGCTCCCCTCTTCCTCTGCAAATATCCGGGCTAAATTTCTACAGAACTGCTCCTTATAGAAGATATTATTCTGGAGAATACGCAGAATCAGGTAATCCGACACACCTGTCTGCTCACAGTACTCATAAGCCTCCCGCTGATACCTCTCTGGCAGCCCGAATTCCACACGCCGCAGATAATATTTCAGCCGGATAAAATGCCGGGTCAGTTCATCCGGATCCAGGGAATAATCAAATACTCCCCGCTGCACCCCTTTCTCCACCTCCCTCCGGAAGACCTGGATCAGAATAAGAAGTATGTTCCCATCTTTCCCCCGCCATTTCTCATCCAACTGCAGAAGCAGTTTTTCAGCTTCTATAATCTCTCCCTGCATGACAAGAGAGCGGATCTCCTCTTCATATCTGGCAAACACTCTCCACCAGAGGCGGTTGGAGTCTGCGACGCACTCATGGGAAACCACCCATAAAAATTTCATCGAAATCTTTCCCTCATGGAGCTTTTCCCTTAAAACCTCCCATGCCCCGTCTGCCTGCCCAAAGTAAAATCTTCTTAACATAAATTTCACTTCATCATAGGCATCCGGAAATGTGTCCGGCTCCTGTAGAGATCCCGACAGAATACGGTTATATGCCATCATCTCCTCCCCGCGGATCACCAGATAGCACACCACATAAGCCATCTGGGAGTTCAGGTCCCCAGATTCACACTGCATCAGCAGCCGGCCAGCCTCATCAAAATCCTGTCTCCCAAACGCAGCCATCACCCGGCTTTGTTTTTCCCTGCGCTCCGACCTGTTTTTTATAAATGGGGATCTTACATACTGGTATCCCTTTGCAGAATACTTCCTGCAGAACTTCTCCCGGTACTTCTCCCACATGTCATATTCACACTGTCCGGCATCATGAAACGCCCATACATCCTCTGCTTTCTCAACGCAGGGGACAACAATGCGGTACCCTGCCTCCCGGAAGCGTTCTGACTGGGAGATATCATAAAAATCCCATCCGTCAAACTCCTCATCCCATGGAAGGTCATACTGGGTGGCAATCATTACACCGTCTGCCGCCGCAACATCAAGCCATCCCTCTGCCGCCTCCGGCGAAAAATTAAAAAAACCCGCATCTGTGCCGTTAAACACCTCAGCCGCCCCTGCATCCCAGTTCCTGCTGTACTCTGCTGACTGCATAAATTCTTTTTTCCCTATAATGCCTACCATTCCGACCGATGCAGACTGAAATACAGACAGCAGTTCTGGCAGCAGATCCTGATTCACCAGAAGCACATCCTGATGCATATAAATCTTATACTTAGCATCCGTCTGCTGCATTGCCTGGTTATAGCCGCTTGTCATAGATTTAGCGCCCCGGATGACAACCGTTTCCTTTTCATATCCCTCCGGCACACGGAGGTTCCCGATGTACCGCAGGCACTCCTCCAGGTACCTCTCCTGGTTGGCGCAGATGATAAAGCAAAACTTATGTTGATTCATTTTAAAGCTTCTCCTACATTTTCCAATCAGCAAACATGTCTATTTTACATCCGAAAACACGGTATTAAACATCGTAACTGCCCTCGCCCTATAAGAATAATGATCTCTCACCACCTGCTGCCCTGCTCTGGCAATCCTGGCCCGTTCTTCCTCATGTCCCAGATAATATTCTATCTTCTCCAAAAGTTCTTCCTCACTGGTATAGGTCTCCAACTGTTCACCGGCCACAAAGAGTTCTGGTATCTCCGGCTGAAAATTTGTCAGCACAAACCCTCCTGCCGCCATAATATCATATACCTCCTGCGGAACGCCGGACGTCACCGCCCGGTGTGTAAAATGAAGGTTAACCCGGCTGCTCCGGTAAATATCTGCGTTTTTTTTCCCTTTATGTATATCAGCCCCGGGTATACCGCAGTCTGTATCTGCTGTATAAATATGGGTGTCAAAACGGCTGGAAACGGCACACAGTAGCTGATGCCTCTCCATCTCTGTGACTTTATCCGCCAGGTAACAATTTGCCAGCACATTTTTGTCTGTCCCCGGCATCTCACCCGGCCGTTCCTCATATGGCATGCACCGTTTCAATTCTTTTACGATATCTTTGTTTAATGCAGCCTCCAGCAGATTGTATCCATAGATCCGGGTCTGCACCCGGAGCAGTGTCTCAAGATATCCCCTCACAAAATCAGATATTCCATCCATCCTATCATAAACATCCGTATCCAGGCACAACGCCCCCGCATAAGACACATCGACCATCCCGGCGCCACCTGCCTGCCCTCCGGATATCTTGTCCGCACCCGTTCCAAGCGGCAGGTGATAGCTTCTCTCCGGCAGGATATGATGCAGCCACTGGTAAACTTCCCTGTCAAAACAAAAAATAAAATTACAGGAATTTTTCACACTTGCATCATACAGCCCCCTGTCAGGCCATTCCGTAATATAAGAAAAATAAGGAATCAGCAAATCCTGGCATATCCCGGACACATCCGGAGAATAATCCACAGTGAATACAAAGAGATATTCTTCCTCCCTTATCCTGTCCACGGTCAATTCCCCTGCAGGGACTTCATCCATCACAAGCCCCGCTCTCCGGAATCCCTCCAGCACATCCTGTTCTGCCTTTCCCATGCCGACACATGCTAATGCTTTCATTCTTCTCTCCATTTCAAACCATTTTCGCACCCTGTCTATTTCAAAGGCAATAATTAGCGGTACGAATCCCCCAGAACGGTACGGAACATCTGATCCATCTGGTTTTCATAGGAAAAACGCTTAACCGCCTCATGTCCATTCTCTGCAATTTCCAGCCGTTCCTCTTCATGTTCCAGATAATACTCTGCTTTCGCAACGGCATCTTCTATACTTTCATAAATAACACAATCCACACCAGGCCTGAAATTTTCCACCAGCTCCTCCTGGTAATTCGTCAGCAAAAAACCTCCCGCCCCCATGATATCGAGCATACGGAGCGGCATTCCAACTGTTATCTGTTTATAGGTAATATTTAAATTGATCCGGCTCGCCTTAAACACTTTCGGCATATCATAATAACTGCTGACCGTCCCGCAAAAATCTACATTCTTTAAAAGTGGTTCCTCTGCCTGCGAATACAGCTTAAGCATGTGGCGCTTAGACAGCGTGGACAAAATCAATAACCGTTCCCGCCTCGTCACTTCACGGGATACAAGCATCATAATCCATGCGCGGACAGACTCCACTGTCACATTCTTCTCACTCTTCCAAAATCCGTTCTCATTCATCAGACGGTCCCTGATTGCAGCGACAAACCCATCCGTAAGCATGTCCTTGACAAAATAGTCGCCATAAATCCGGTACTGGGTCTCAATCAGCCCTTCCAGATACCCCTTTTCATATTCCGTCAGCAGATTCCTTAGGCTTATATAATCGGAACCATACATATTCCCAACAAAGGAAATGTCTGCGGTAAAATCTTTCTTTTCCTCCGGCGTTAGCCGGATCTGGTCCAGCCGTTCCACATTTACAGCCAGCGGGATGTGGTAGATATTCCCAAAACCCCGGCCAGTATATTCCGCGTACTGGGCTTTGTCAAACACAAACAGGTAATTGGTCGGGAAGTGCAGGCAATCCAGTATTTTTAACGAAAGGGGACAGTCATACCCCCATGCTATATAGGGAATCTTTTCCTCATGGCATGTGACTGCCACAGAACTCCAGAAATTCAATGACATCACAGCATCAAAATTACCCCCGCGCAATATCTTTTTGAGATTTCTTATAAAATAGTCATCAATGACAGCCACCTCCGATCCCAGTTCGCAGGAAATTGTCTCAAATTCTATTTTCATCTTTTTTAATACAGACTCCACATCTTTCTGCATGTAGGCATTCCACTCGTATAAAAGAAGTTTCACCGTGTTGTCTCCCCTCATCCGTTCCACTGCTCTTTTTCAACAAAAAAGTGCCCCAATCTAAGTAACACACTTGTTTTTAAGTATGCACTTATATTAGGGGCACTCTCGACTTGCACAAATACTAACCAGCCATCAAGCACAACTGCCTGAGTCGTATCCAGACAATCATACGAATCACTACTGTAAGAGTGAAAGCACTCCCTGGTTTGCCTGATTTGCCTGAGCCAGCATGGATGTAGCTGCCTGCTGGAGGATACTCTCCTTGGAGAATCTGGTCATCTCATCAGCCATATCTGTATCACGGATGCGGCTCTCTGCGGACTGCAGGTTCTCTGCTGTGTTGTCATCCACTTTCACCGTGTACTCCAGACGGTTCTGGATAGCACCCAGTTTAGAACGCATAGTGGATACGCCTGAAAGCATGCTGTCTACCTTGGAAAGCTCTGCAGAGTTGTTCGAGCTTGTAGCCGTCGTAACAGTCGGATCTGTCCAGGCCGTCTTAGAAATCGTAACAGTGATACCCTGGCCAGAGTTGGCACCGATCTGAAGATACTGATTGGTGTAGCTGTTATCCAGCAGCTTTTTCTTGTTGTACTCCGTGTCAGTGTTGATGCGCTCATACTCTGCTTTCAGCTCAGTGATCTCGTCCTGGATCTTCTGGAAATCATTCTCAGCCGAAGCCTCCAGTGTACCAGTATTAGCTGCCTGAACTACCAGCTCACGGGTTCTCTGAAGAATTGCATGCTGCTGCTCCATAGCACCCTCAGCCGTCTGGATCATAGCAATACCATCCTGAGCGTTGTCAGAAGCTCTGTTCAGACCGCGAACCTGAGCTCTCAGTTTCTCACTGATCGCAAGGCCTGCTGCGTCATCTGCCGCACGGTTTACTTTGTAACCGCTTGCCAGTTTCTCTGCGGACTTTGTCAGGTTGTTGCCTACAATACCAAGCTGTCTGTTGGTGTTCATGGATCTCATGTTGTGCTGTACTATCATAATAATTACCTCCTTGTTTTACCTCTGCAATTCC
>CANRMO010000095.1 GCA_947631755.1 uncultured Lachnospiraceae bacterium
CCATCACTTCTGTATTATATCCGTTATTCCCGTCAGCCACCCATTGAAATATTTTACTTTTTCATATCGGCTTGCCCCCTCAGGTATCCCCGATAAAATGGATTCAATCATTTTATCCCGGTCCTCTATATCAGCGAGTATTTTCTCCGGGTTATTTACATATTCATCCCTGCGTACATCCTTATTCCCATCCGGATCACGTAAGACCAGATACATTTTCTGGGTGTAACTGTAAGTATACTTTCTCTCTCCTTCATATAAATACTGAAAAGATGTTGTGGCTCCGTACAGACTGTTGCCTGTGAGCCAGAATACCTCCGGATGATCCCGGTCAAAGGACTGGTACGCTGTCGCCGCGCAGTCGGCCATCGCAGCCCTGCGCGGACCTGTCTCTTTTTTTACCGCTTCCGAAATAGCAGAGCGGGCGCCCTCTTCGCTGTCAGAACTCACCTCACCCGTCCCCACAAGCGTTGCCAGCGGCACCACATACTGGCCATTTACGATTTCCCCCTTTTCAACGTCAATCAGAAAATTATTTTCGGATGAGATCCCCTCCTCCAGCGTCTCATAAAAAGCTACGGCATAGTCCGGCAGGACTACCCGGTTAATCCACTTTATATAATTGCCCTCTCTCAGAGACGGCGTTATCCCCGCTTCACTCAGCCCGATCTCAGCAGCAGCCGCCTTTTTGCCGGCGGGAATGAAAATCTGCTCCTCCTCTGTCATCATTGATCCGGTTTTATAACCTGCCTTGCACGCCCTCATCTCCTGTGAAGGCAGGCCAGGGCACAACAGTGCGGCAACAGCGATAGCTGCCAGAGTCCGCCGTACAGTATTCATCACATTTTTCATTGCGTTTCCTCCATAATTCATCTCTATCCTCTGATTATTATAATTTCTTTTGGAAATTATTACAAGTAAAAAAATGCCAGAGAAAAAACGGAAAATCTATAAAATCATCAATGACACTTTTATGCCATGTGAACATGATACTTTTGTTATAGCAGAAAGGTGCAACTATGAAGAAAGGAGACTGGTAATGAAACAAAAAGTATTTCTACTTTTGGCTCTTGCACTGATTCTCAGTTCTGCTTTGGCGTTAGTTCCCACCACCTCGATGGCGGCCGCCAAAAAACCAAAACTGAATATGAAAAAGCTTGAGATGACGGTAGGGGATACATTCCAGCTTCGAATCTATAATCTGAAGAAAAAACAGAAAGTGACATTCGTTTCCTCAAATCCGAATATCGTATCGGTTGATCCGGCCACCCTCACAAAAAAGCGGGCAAAAGTTAAGGCAAACGCCATTGGGTCTGCCACGGTAAATGCCACAGTAAAAAAGGGAAAACGAACGATCCGACATCTGAAATGCCGCATCAAAGTATCACCGAATGCCATGAGCATTAAGTTTACGAAAAAACTGGTCACTCTGACTGTCGGTGAACAATTCCAACTGGATCCCATTATCAAACCGGGCACTTCTACAGAACAGCCTGTTTTTGAGAGCGACGACCTTGAAGTCGCCACAGTCAACTCAAGAGGAGTCATAACAGCTATATCACCGGGCATCGTGACAATCCGCGCAACACTGCTCTCCACAGACCAGACGGCACATTGCAGGATTGTTGTCGAGGAGGCAGACGGGATGTCCCACGTCCCATCATGGACCCCCAGAGAAAGCAGTGCAGGGATGAAGACAAAAAGCACAGAGCCAATGATCGCTCGTGATTCCTGAAAAGGCAGGATAAGCGACTACCACCAAAAAGAAACGGCGAAAGAATTTCAGTTCTCTCGCCGTTTCTTTTGCTCTGCACAGGATAAACTTTCCCTTTCCCCAAAAGGGGCATCGCTCACTGCTTATCCCACAGCATGTATGATCTTCTTCGGACACTTCTCCGCACACTTGCCGCATCCCTGGCACTTTGTCCCGTCGATGACAGCGACATTGTTCTCCATCGCCACCGCGCCGAACTCGCACTGTTTTACACAGAGACTGCAGCCGATACAACCGGCCTTGCACACCGCCATGACATCCTTGCCCTTGTCCTTTGAATTACACTGGACTGCATAAGTAGAATCATATGGGATCAGGCCGATCACATGGTTCGGGCAGGTCTCCACACACTTGCCGCAGGCAACGCACTTTTCTTTGTCCACATGGGCGATACCGTCCACGATAGAAATGGCGTCAAACTGGCATGCCTCCACACAGGAGCCGAGCCCGAGACAGCCATAGGAGCACGCCTTGTCGCCCCCGCCGGGCACCATCGCCGCGCGGCGGCAGTCTGTCTCGCCCACGTAATTATATTTATTCGCAGCCACATCACAAGTTCCGGCACATTTCACAAAAGCAACCATGCGGACGGACTCTCCGGCTTCAACGCCGAGGATCTCACCGATCCTGCCGGCCACCGGGGCGCCGCCCACCGGACACCCGTTTACTGGGGCGTCCCCGGCCACGATTGCCTCAGCAAGACCGTCACAGCCCGGAAATCCACAGCCGCCGCAGTTATTGCCGGGCAGGCACTCACGCACTTTTATCACCCGTTCATCCGTCTCCACAGCAAAAGCCTTTGAGGCAATGCCGAGCAGAAGTCCGATCAAAATTCCAAGTACCGCAAGGAGAACTACCGAGAAAATAATAATGTTTGTCATTCCGATCTCCCCCTTTACCTAAAAGCTCACGCCGCCGAACCCGCAGAAAGCGATCGCCATCAGGCCTGCTGTGATCAGCACGATGGGCGTCCCTTTCATCGCCGACGGAATGTTGCAGTTTTCCAGTTTCTCACGGATACCGGCCATCAGTACGATCGCCAGGAAAAATCCGATGGAGGCGCCGATCCCGCGGACGGTAGCCTGTAAAATATTATCATTGTTCTGTACGCTCAGAAGCGCCACACCGAGCACGGCGCAGTTTGTGGTGATCAGCGGCAGATACACACCCAGCGATTTATACAGGGCGGGCATTGCCTTCTTGAGAAACATTTCCACAAACTGCACAAGCGCAGCGATCACGAGAATGAACACGATCGTGTTCAGATACTCCAGGTGGTTCGGCAGCAGGAGCAGATTATACAGTGTGCTCGTGATCAGTGACGCGATCGTAATTACAAAAATTACGGCGCCGCCCATACCGGCAGCTGTCTCTATCTTCTTTGACACGCCGAGAAACGGGCATATGCCCAGGAACTGGCTCAGCACAAAGTTACTCACCAGTGCCGCCGTAAAAAGAATTGTAAATAAACCCATTATTCTTTATCCTCCTTTCCTTCACCGGCATCCGCCTCTTCCGTTTCCTCCACATTCGTCGCACTCGGCATTTTCATGCGGTTCTGGAGCGCGGTGAGGGCAGCCAGCACAAAAAATGCACCGGGCGCCATGACAAAAATGGAAATGTGGAAATCATCCGGAATAAACTGGAACCCGAAAATCTTTCCGCCCCCCAGGATCTCACGGCAGATACCGATCAGCGTCAGGCCGATGGTAAATCCGAGGCCCATGCCGATACCGTCAAAGGCTGACGCGATCACCGGGTTTTTGGATGCATACGCCTCTGCGCGGCCAAGAATGATACAGTTTACCACGATAAGCGGAATATACACGCCCAGCGCACTGTACAAAAACGGAATGTACGCCTGCAAAAGAAGCTGCACGATCGTCACGAAGGACGCGACAACTACGATAAACGCCGGAATACGCACCTTATCCGGAATAATTTTGCGCAGTGCGGAAATCAGCATATTTGACAAAATCAATACAACGGTAGTTGAAAGTCCCATACCGAGTCCGTTTATGGCTGATGATGTGACCGCCAGCGTCGGACACATGCCGAGCATCATGACAAAGGTAGGGTTTTCTTTAATGATACCATTGTGAAGACGTTCTGTATATTTGTTCATTAATTAGCCCCCCTTACTGATCCATCATAGAAGAGAATCCCTTTCACAGCCCTGGTGATTGCCCGGGAAGTCACTGTCGCGCCGGACAGCGCCTGTACCTGTGAATCGGTCGCTCCATTTTTATTGTACATCTCATCACCGGCATTTGAAGGCAGCACCTTTCCGGCAAATCCCTTCTGCCAGTCCTCGTTCTCACAGTTTGCGCCGAGACCCGCTGTCTCTGCCTGGGATGTGATGGAAATCCCGGTAACTGCTCCGGCAGCATCCACGCCAAGTGCAAAACTGATCTTTCCGCCGTAACCTTTTGTGGCGTCTGCCAGATAGACATGGCCGCCGTTTGCCGTCGGATGTACTTCCGAAATCTCTACATAATTGCTGAGGGTGTCGCCACCTGCCAGCTCCTCGTTTGCCAGGCCGTGTTTTGCGAGGTAATCCGCAGCAGCCTTTACTGCCTCTGCGTCTGTATTCTGTACAGAATCTCCCTCTGCCACAACAGCGGCGCAGGCTTCATTGTTAGCCTTTATCTGGGCATCATCAATCGGTTTTTTCGTAACCGCATATACCCCTGCCAGCACTCCGCCCAAAATCAGGGTGATCAGGCAGAGAATGATGGCGTCTTTCACCATACTGCTCTTTTTCTCGTTCATTCTAACTTGCCCTCCTTTCCAAATGCTTTTGGAATCGTGAAGCGCTCAATCAGAGGAACACACAAGTTTCCTATGATAATGGCAAAGGACACGCCCTCTGCGGACTCGCCGCAAAAACGGAACAGGCCGGTCAAAAGCCCCAGCAGGATACCGAACACGATCTTTCCCTTTGTAGTAATGGGGCTCGTCACATAATCCGTCGCCATGAAAAAGGCACCCAGCATGAGGCCGCCCCCGCAGAGCTCATACACAATCGGGTAAAAATTCATATTGCCATCACAGGCCGCCGTTGCATAGATCAGATTGAATACGGCGAATGTGGCGATGTACACAACCGGAATCCTCCAGTCGATGACTTTCCTCATAAGCAGATAGATGGCTCCGATCAGGATTGCCGCCGCCGAGGTCTCACCAATCGTACCGCCGGTTGTCCCAAGAAACATCTTTAAAAAATCCGGCAGAGTCCCCGTAGAAGTCTGTTCTGCTATCTCTTTTACCTGCATAAGCGGCGTCGCGCCGGAAATGCCGTCAATCGCCTGCGCGCCGCCCCAGATCACGTTCCCTTTATTAATGACAAAGGAAGTCATGGCCCCGCTGAACGACAACATCAGAAAACACCGTCCCGCCAGCGCCGGGTTCATAAAGTTCTGGCCCAGGCCGCCAAACATCTGCTTGGCGATGATAATGGCAAAGGCGCCGCCGAGAATACACATCCACAGCGGAAGTGTGGCCGGCAAGTTCAGGGCAAGCAAAAGGCCGGTGAGCAGGGCACTGAAGTCCCCTGTGGTGACCGGCTGTTTCATGCACCTCTGCCAGATATATTCTGCCAGGACACACGTAACACACGTTGTCAAAATAACTAATAACGCTCGCGCGCCGAAATTGTAAATACCGACTAATGTTGTCGGGATCAGCGCGATCACTACATCTCTCATGATGGATTTTGTAGAAGAATTATCCCGCACATGAGGAGATGAAGATACATTCAATAATTTTTCTTCCATTTTTTATATTCCTCCAATTTAACCTCCATGCCGGAGCAATGTGTGGATCATTTTTTCCTGCTGGCGTCCATGACGGCACGCCTCGCCTGTTTGAATATCTGTGTCAGCCGTCTCTTTGCAGGACATACAAACGTACAGGTACCACATTCATAGCACTCCATGCCGTTCAGATTCTGGAACGCCTCCAGGTCATTTCTCTCTGCCGCCTGTGCCATCATCTGCGGAACAAGATGGCTCGGACACACCGTCGCGCAGCGGCCGCAGCGGATACAATTTGTCGGCTCGCAAAGCGCCACCTCATCGCGGCTCATAGCAAGGATCGAAGAACTGGTCTTCGTGACCGGAGTGTTCAGGTCATACATGGCCATTCCCATCATGGGCCCGCCGGAGATCAGTTTCTCGGCATCACATGACAGGCCGCCCGCCTCTTCCAGCAATTCCGCGTGGCTCATGCCAAACTTCACTTCGTAATTCTGAGGTTTTGCCATGGCGTCGCCAGTCAGCGTCATGACGCGGCTCATGCTCGGAGTTGACTTGCACACGGCATCGTAAATCGCGAGGATTGTCTGGACATTATCCACGATACAGCCCGCATCGGCCGGGAGCATTTTAGAATAAATGCGCCGTCCGGTTGTCACATAAATAATCTGGCGCTCCGCCCCCTGCGGGTACTTCGTTTTCAGAACTTTTACTTCCAGGTCCGGATCATCCTGAACGAGATACTGCAGCTTGGCGATCGCCTCCGGCTTATTGTCCTCAATGGCGATAATTCCCTTTGCATTCTGAAACAGAGATACGACAATGCGAAGGCCCTGGATGATATCCTCCGGCCTCTCCAGCATAAGACGATAATCTGAGGTAAGGTACGGCTCGCACTCCGCACCGTTCACGATCACATAATCAATATCTTCTTCGTTTTTCGGGGTCACTTTCACATTTGTCGGAAATCCCGCGCCGCCCATACCGACGATGCCGGCATCTTTGATGATCTGACGGATCTCCTCTTTTGAAAGTGTTTTGTAATCCCGCTCTTTTCCAAGTCCTTCCACCGGCGTATACTCGCCGTCATTTGCGATTACCACACAGGTCGCTTTGGCACCGGACGAGAGCAGTCTTGGCTCTACCGCTTTGACCTCTCCTGAAACAGAGCTCACAATGTTGGCCGAGATAAAACCGCTTGCCTCGCCAATGATCTGCCCCATCTTCACTGTATCTCCAACAGCTACGACAGGTGTTGCAGGGGCTCCAATGTGCTGGCTCATAGAGAAAACAAGTTCCTCTTTTGGCATCATCACCTGAATTGGAGTGTCCATGCTGAGTTCCTTGCCCTCATATGGATGCGCGCCCCCTCTAAAGGTTGACTGTCCCAATGAAATTTCCTCCTTTACCGGAATTTTGATACATATACCTTATATTATAGCACAATAAACGAAAATGACAAGTTTCGACACAAAATTTCCCCCGGATCAGGCCAGAACTGCCGCCTTATGCAGACGGCGGGAAATTCACCTCTTCCCCGTCTCTGCATATACTTACATTAAATGTCAGAATTTGTAGAAAACGGAGGTCACTATGAAAAAACGAATCTGTCTTTTTTCCCTCTGTGTCATTCTCATCCTCTGTGGCTGCGCCTGTCCCGCCCCGGCCGCACAGGCCAGAAGCCACAATGGGCTCGATGTCAGTGAATGGCAGGGAAAAATCAACTGGCGGCGGGTGTCACGCACGGGTGTCCGCTATGTTTATATCCGTGCCTGTGTGGGATCCGGCTATGTCGATTCCCAGTTCCGCAGAAACCATCGTCTCGCGAGACGGTATGGGATAAAAACCGGGTTTTACCATTACGTCACTGCCCGCAGTGTGGAGCAGGCGAGACGGCAGGCCCGCTTTTTCGCCCGGACCATCGAGCCCTATCGGTATCACTTGAAACCAGTGATGGATTTTGAATCCTTTGGGGCGCTGTCCAAGGCGGAGATCAACCGGATCGCCCTCGCCTACCTTAAAGAACTCCGGAAACAGACCGGAAGAAAGCCTGTCATTTATTCGGACAGCAACAACGTCATCAATACTTTTACAGACCGGCGCCTCACCCGCTACCCCCTCTGGGTTGCGGCCTATGGGACAGGGCGTCCCGCCACGGGAAACTGGGACACCTACGCCGGCTGGCAGTTTGCCGATAATGGTAAAATAGACGGCATAGGCGATGACAGCGTGGATCTGGATGTCTTTCGCCGGCGTCTGCTCCTGAAAAAAGCGACATAAGAAAAGTGGCGTGTAAAGCCGCCACTTTTTTCGCTTTATCGGATATCCGCCCGTCTGTTATTTCGCATCGCGCGGCGTATGGTTTTTCTCCCTGAGATATTTGTCTTTTGTGGCCATACCTCCCCGGATATGCCGCTCCGATTTATTGATATCCAGTATGGTGCGGGCCTGCGCCGCTAACGATGGATTAATACGCAGCAATCTCTCGGTCACATCTTTGTGTACTGTACTCTTTGAAACTCCGAACTGCCCCGCGGCCTGTCTGACTGTTGCATTGTTCTGTATTATGTATTCCGCAACAGCTACTGCCCGCTCCTCAATGGGCCTCTGGTATACATGATAGTTTTTCAACTGCTCCCCCTGGTTTCATGTTTGTATAATCTATGCAGGGGGAGAAGTTTTTATGACGCTTTCACTTATCCAAAAAAGCCATTCCCTTATCCGGCTTTTTGTGTTAAAATACATTTATTATATTTATTGAAATGGAGGTAACGTAATGGCAGATATCACTGGTTTTATTTTAACAGAAGAAGGGGACGTGACTCCCGGCGGATCATCAAAAAAATACGCATACGATTACGATGACTACGATAACGGGAAAACTGCCGGGACACTGCTGGAAGAAATACTGGAAGACCCGGAATTTCCGAATCTCTCAGAGATCATCATCGGTTCCTGGGGCGGTTCCTGGGAGGAAAGCCTGCAGGAGCTCATTGACGGGATAGTTGAAAACCCGGAGAAATTTTCCCACATTAAAAGCATCTTTTTCGGCGATATGGATTTTGAGGAATGTGAGGTGTCCTGGATCATACAGGGCAACTACTCCAAACTGTGGGCTGCCATGCCGCAGCTCGAAAAATTCGGCCTTAGGGGAAGCACTGACTTAACGCTCGGCAAACTGGATCACGAAAACCTGAGGGAATTTGATATTGTGTGCGGCGGGCTTCCCAAGGACAGCCTGGAAGCTCTCAGAGATGCAA
>CANRMO010000096.1 GCA_947631755.1 uncultured Lachnospiraceae bacterium
CGCACCGGCTGCTCGGAAAAGACCTGTCCTACAAAAAACTGGGACTTCTCATAGTGGATGAGGAGCAGCGGTTCGGCGTCACCCACAAAGAGAAGCTGAAACAGATGAAAACAGATATTGACGTGCTTACATTAACGGCGACCCCCATTCCCCGGACACTCCACATGAGCCTTGTGGGAATCCGGGACATGAGTGTACTGGAAGAGCCGCCGGTGGACCGCATGCCGATCCAGACATTTGTTATGGAGAAAAATGATGAGATCGTGAGAGAGGCGATCATCCGGGAGATTGGCCGGGGCGGACAGGTGTATTACGTCTATAACCGCGTGGGGAATATGGACATTATCGTCAACGAGATCGCGAAATTAGTGCCGGAGGCAGTGGTAGCTTTTGCCCACGGGCAGATGAAAGAGAGAGAACTCGAGAGAACGATGTTTCAGTTTGTCAACGGGGAGATCGATGTGCTGGTGGCCACGACTATTGTGGAGACCGGGCTGGATATCCCCAATGTCAATACGATCATGATCGAGGACGCTGACCGCCTGGGATTGTCGCAGCTCTATCAGCTCCGGGGACGGGTGGGGCGGAGTAACCGCACGGCTTATGCATTTCTCATGTACCGGCGGGACAAACTGCTGAAAGAGGTGGCGGAGAAGAGGCTGGCAGCTATCCGCGAGTTCACGGAGCTCGGCTCTGGTTTTAAGATTTCCATGAGGGATCTGGAGATCCGGGGCGCCGGCAATCTCCTGGGCGAAAGACAGCATGGGCATATGGAGGCTGTCGGATATGACCTCTACTGCAAAATGTTGAATGAGGCTGTGAAAAAGCTGAAAGGGGAGATATCCGGCGGGGAAGAATATAGTACCAGTGTGGAGATAAAGGTTGACGCATTTATCCCAGTCAGTTATATTAAGAATGAGATGCAAAAATTAGATATCTATAAGAGGATTGCCGAGATTGAGTCAGAAGAGGAGAAGAGTGATATGATAGACGAGCTGGTAGACCGGTTCGGGGAACCGCCTAAGAGTGTGATGAACCTGTTATCCATCGCTCTTCTGAAAGCAAAGGCGCACCGGGCATATATCACGGAGATCACCAGCAGGGGAGACACATTGAAGTTTACGATGCTTCCGGACGCCGCTGTTGACCCGGGAAAAATCCCGGAGCTGATCGCAAAGATGAACCGGCGGCTCCGGTTTGTGCCGGAGGCAAATCCTTATTTTGTGTACACTCCGAATGAAAATTTGGAGAGACAGAGTGTGCTTTTAGAGGAGACAGACCGGATGGTGGACGAATTGCTGCAACTGGTTGTTTCGGGGCACGAGTGAGGAGGAGACAGAGTGAAAAGGAAATGGAAGTGGAAGAGAGGTGCCGCGGCCTTGCTTTTATGCGCCGGTATGGCAGTCAGTCTCTGTGCCTGTGGGAAAAAACAGGACGGGGAAGAGAGCGCATTAAGGAAAGAGCGGGCGGCCGCTGTGGACAACGGGAGCCTGAACGGGGATTCTGTTGTGGTGGCGGTGGGAAAGACGACCGTTACTTATAATGAGTATAAGGTGTACGATCACTTTATGAAGAGCCAGTATGAGGATATTCTGACACAGGATGTCTGGACATATAAGGCTGGGAGCGCGCAAAAGAGCATCGGCCAGGAGGCGGTGGAAGATGTGATCCGCCTCATCATCCAGGTGAAAGTGATCACGAAAGAGGCCCAGGCTCAGGGGGTGGCCCTGGCAGCGGATGAAAAGGAGGCGGCCGACCACAATGCCAGCCTGTATTGTGAGAGCCTCAGCGATGAGGTGAAGAGCGCACAGGGGATCAGCCAGGCGGTGATGGCGCGGGTGTTTGAGGAAAATAAGCTGGCGGAGAAGATGTACAGTATTGTCACCGGGAAAGTTGATGTCAATGTGACGAAGGAGCAGGCGAGAGCGGCCCGGGTACAGCTGATCTGGCTGCCGTTTTCCGGGCAGAATAAAGAAGAGGTCAGAAAAAAGGCGGCCGATCTGGCGGCCCGGGCAAAGACACTGACGGGAAGTTTTTATCGGTTTGCAAAGGAGAATACCCAGGCGGATGAAGTGGAATACCTGGTGGGGCAGATGGACGAGAGGACAAATCTTGCCTCTGCTGTTCTCGGGATGAAACAGTACGGCACGTCGGATGTGATCGAAGAGGCGGATGGCTTTTATATTGCCTACTGTGTGGAGCCGGTGAATGACGGTCTGGGTGAGGCGTACCGGAACCAGGTGATTGAGGAGCGCCAGACAAAGGCATTTCAGGATGCTTACGCCGGATGGGCGAAAAATTTTAACGCGCGAGTCAGCAAATCGCTGCTGGCGGCCGATTCGGGGAAAGATGAATGAGATACAAAAAAATAAGGTGGAAGTAAAACATTTGGCGCAAAGTGCACCAGAGAAAAGAGGTTGACAATGAGGAGCAGTGGTATTTTACTTCCGGTGACGAGCCTTCCTTCCCAGTATGGTATTGGCTGTTTTGACCGGAGCGCATATGAATTTGTGGATCAGCTTGTGAAGGCAGGACAGCATTATTGGCAGATCCTGCCCATGGGGCCTACCGGGTATGGGGACTCCCCGTACCAGTCTTTTTCAACATTTGCGGGCAATCCCTATTTTATTTCACCGGATGAGCTTGTGAAAAAGGGATTCCTGAGCCGGGAGGACTGTGAGCAGTCAGCGGAGGGCACGAGCGAGTCATGTGTCAGGTATGGCCTGATTTACGAAAAAAGATTTGCGCTGCTGAGAAAGGCGTTTGTGGGCAGCAGCATTGAGACGGATCCTGGTTTTAACAATTTTGTGCAGGAGAATCAGGACTGGCTGCCGGATTATGCTCTTTTTATGGCGATCAAGGACAGCAAGGGCGGAAAGAGCTTTCTGGAATGGGAGGAAGATATCCGCATGAGACAGGCGGAGGCCATGGTATCCTATAAAAATAAACTGATGGATGATGTGAATTTTTATCAGTTTTTGCAGTATGAGTTTTACAGCCAGTGGAAAGCGCTGAGAGAGTATGCAAATGAACAGGGTGTGAAGATCATCGGAGATATCCCGATCTATGTGGCGATGGACAGCGCGGATGCATGGGCCCACCCGGAATTGTTCCAGTTTAATGAGGACGGCAGGCCCATAGGGGTGTCTGGCTGTCCGCCGGATGCTTTTTCGGAGACCGGACAGCTGTGGGGAAATCCCCTGTATAACTGGGACGTCCACAGAGAACAGGGATATGCCTGGTGGATCGCCCGGATCCGGGCATGCTTTAACTGGTATGATATGGTGCGCATCGATCATTTCCGGGGGTTTGATGAATATTATGCGATCCCCTATGGCAGCAAGACAGCGAAACACGGAAAATGGGAGCCGGGGCCGGGGATGGATCTCTTCCGCGCGATCCGGCGCGAACTGGGCGAGCTGCCGATCATAGCGGAGGACCTGGGATATCTTACGGATTCGGTGAGGCAGATGCAGGCAGAGTCTGGCTTCCCCGGGATGAAAGTGCTGCAGTTTGCTTTTGACTCCCGGGAGGACAGCGATTATCTCCCCTACCGCTATGACAGAAATTCGGTTGTGTATACGGGTACGCATGACAATAATACTACTTACAGCTGGTGGGGTGAAATAGCAAAAGAAGATAAGGCTGTGGCTTTGCGCTATATGAACAGTGGGAGATTTTCCACTGCCAGAAAACTGACATGGCAGCTGATCTGTCTCGCCATGTCCAGCGTCTCTGATCTCTGTGTGATCCCAATGCAGGATTATCTCGCCCTGCCGGATACAGCGCGGACAAATACCCCTTCCACTCTCGGCTCCAACTGGGTGTGGAGAATGAAGAAAGGGGCATTTTCGGATAAACTGTGCGATAAAATTTACAGGATGACGAAGTTGTACGGGAGATTATAAAACAATGGGCGCGTGCTGGAATTCATTCAGCAGCCGCACGTGATATTTGCGGCACCAGGTCTGGCGGTAGAGGTTGGCGGCAAAGATATCCTGCTGCAGCATGGCCAGGGCTTCTTTGGACAGCTCTCTGCTGTCCGGCGCCAGCCGTGATAAGATTTTACAGGAGCCGGTCTTTATCTGCGACAGCAGGGTGCCGGCTTCTTTTTTCATGCCCAGCAGCCGGAGATATGGCAGACAGGACGCCCCGTCCGGTTCCCCGGTGATCCCGAGAAGACACTGGAGCAGCGCCCGGCGGATCCGTCCGTCCGTAAAGGTGCGGGTCCGGCACTCTTCAACCAGTTTTGTTACTGTGGTAAAAGAGAGAATATAATGCCGGATCCGGGCGGCCAGATCAAGAGAGATATCTTTAAAGCGGGTCAGGTCAGGGTATGACAGCAGCACGTAGCCGAGTGCAGCAGAAAAGTCGTCCAGCTGTAAATGAGGACTTTTGTCGGTGTAGATTCCTCTGCGGAGAGAACTGGCGGACGGGAAAAAGAACCCGCTGTCTTTCGGATCCGGCGAGTCCGTGTCGTGGTATCCCATGCCTTTTCTGTGGATCGTGTGGGGGCGGATGGGGGATTGTAATTTTTTGAGCGCAAGACAGTATTCAATCCCCAGGATATTGTTTGGTTCTTTTAGGAGTTTTGTGTCAATGTCAGATGTCTCCTTTAAGGCATTTGCCCGGGCGTGGGGATAGGACAGCCCTGTCCGCAGGCCTTTGTCCAGTGCCTTTTGAAATTCTTCGGTCTCGTGGAAAAACAGGTCGGCAATTTCGTCTAAGGGGGCCAGTTTTCCGCACTCGCTGCCAAAGACGAGATCCGAGACGACGCCCAGGGAGTCCAGGGCCATGATACCGCCCAGGGCGAAATCTCCGGCGCTGGATATGCCAAAGCGGACAGGCAGCTCGAAGATAAGATCCGCGCCGCCTTCCAGGGCGGCCAGCGTCCTTGTGTATTTGCTGAAAACCGCCGGATTTCCCTGCTGGACAAAACTGCCATTCATGATTATAACGGCAAAGTCTGCCTCGTATTTTTCCTTTGCCTGCTGGATCAGATAGGAGTGGCCCTCGTGAAAGGGATTAAATTCTGCTATGATTCCTACTGCTTTTGCCATAATGCTCCCCCATTTCTTTTTCATAAGAATTAAATGACAACGCGGCATAAATTTTCATTGTATCTGTAAAATTTCCACGACTTTTTTATATATGGCGTCCGCCAGCATATGATGCCCCTTTTCTGTCAGGTGGAGACAGTCCCGGAGTGAGACTTCCGTGTGTCTGCCCGCGTCAAGAAAGGAGATACCAAGCTCATCAGCCAGCCGTTCCAGTGAGGGAGCCAGTTCGCGTGAGACCTCCACTGAGCGGGGAGAAAACTCCACACTGCAGGGGGAATCTGGCATCTCTTCCCGGAGAAGGGGCGGACTGACTAAGAGAAGCGGAGCTTGTGTATATTCCCGGATGATCTCACACAGACGGCGGAGCGCCGCCGTGATCTTTTCGGCATCCGGGTCAAAAATCTCCTTGAGGTCGTTGCTCCCTAACATCAGGATCGTCAGGTCCAGCGGGATATGGGTCTCCAGGCAGGGATAGATATAGTCCATGGCATTGCGGTACGGGATGACCGGATCCGGGAATGAGGTCGTGCGGGCGTTCAGCCCCTCCTCATGAACCACAAAACCGGGCCCCAGCATTTTCGCGAGGCGCATGGGCCAGCGGGTATCGTCGTCATAGCGGCCGCCAAAGGGAATCAGGCCGTGGGTGTTTGAGTCGCCAAAGCATAAAATGTGTTTCAAAGGTATCCTCTTTTCTTTTTTTAAAATATGACTGGTACACAGTGGGTGTGCCAGTACAGACAGTGATAAGGTTAAAAACATTATAAGTGCAATAAGGGGTTTGGTCAATGGGGAGTTGTAAGAGATGTTTGACAAACTTTATGTCAAGGAGTAAGATATATTACATGATGATATAAACCGTCGGAATGATTTGAAATATTGCGGACAGTGGACGGAAGAAAGACACAAGGAAAGAGGGAATATCAATGGAAAAGAAAGATATGGACTGGGCCAACATAGGTTTTAACTATCATGTGACGACAGAGAGGTATGTATCGAATTACAAGGACGGAAAATGGGATGATGGTGTTATGACCACGGATGCCACGATCACGATGAGCGAGTGCGCGGGCGTGCTGCAGTACAGCCAGTCCTGCTTTGAGGGATTGAAAGCGTACACGACGGAGGATGGCAGGATTGTCACGTTCCGCCCCGATCTAAATGCGGAGCGCATGGCGGACACGACGAAGCGCCTGGAAATGCCGGAATTTCCAAAAGAACGCTTTGTGGAGGCAGTTGAAAAGGTGGTAAAAGCAAATCAGGATTATGTGCCGCCCTACGGTTCCGGTGCAACTTTATATCTGCGTCCCTTTATGTTTGCAAGCGGCCCGGTGATCGGAGTGAAACCGGCAGCTGAGTACCAGTTCCGCGTTTTCTGCACGCCGGTAGGACCCTATTTCAAAGGAGGGGCAAAACCGATCACTCTCCGTGTCAGTGACTTTGACCGCGCGGCGCCTCACGGCACCGGGCATATTAAGGCTGGGTTGAATTATGCCATGAGTCTCCATGCGATCGTGGACGCGCACAACCAGGGCTATGATGAAAATATGTATCTGGATGCCGCCACCCGCACAAAAGTGGAGGAGACCGGAGGGGCCAACTTTATCTTTATCACAAAGGACGGGAAATTGGTTACGCCAAAATCACCGAGTATCCTCCCGTCTATCACAAGGCGCTCCATTATGGTAGTGGCAGAGAAATATCTCGGCATGACTGTGGAGCACAGGGAAGTGGCGTTTGAAGAAGTGAAGGATTTTGCGGAGTGCGGCCTGTGTGGCACAGCGGCCGTCATTTCCCCGGTTGGAAAGATCGTTGACCATGGGAATGAGATCTTCTTGCCGAGCGGCATGGACGAGATGGGGCCGGTAACCCGAAAACTGTATGACACGCTGACGGGGATCCAGATGGGGCATATCGAGGCTCCGGATGGATGGATCCACGAAATTAAATAATATGAGATATTTTATATCCGATCTGCATTTTTATCATGAAAGTCTGTTGACGAAAATGGACAGGCGCGGCTTTTCTTCTATTGAGGAGATGCACGACTACATGATCCGGCAATGGAATGGGAAAGTGCGCGCCAGTGATGAAGTGGTGATATTGGGAGATGTCTCTATGGAGCGGGGGAAGCTGACGAAAGAGATTCTGGCGAAATTAAATGGACGGCTCTTTCTGGTGAAAGGAAATCACGACAATTACCTGAAAGACCGTCTTTTTGACAGTTCAAGATTTGAGTGGGTGAGAGAATACACGGAACTGAGGGACAATAAACGGAAGATTGTGCTCTGCCATTACCCGGTGTTCTGTTATAATGGACAGTACCGCACAGACAGCGACGGGAATCCCAGGACTTATATGTTGTACGGCCATGTGCACGATACATTTGATGAAATTCTGGTAAACCGGTTTATAAATGAGACGGCACAGGCTGTCCGTCCGCGGACAGACGGACAGGGGGGAGGGCGGATCCCCTGCCAGATGATTAATTGTTTCTGCATGTTTTCGGATTATGTCCCACTGTCTCTTGAGGAGTGGATCAAAGTTGACCGGCAGCGCCGGGACAGGATGAATGGCCGGTGAGATCCGGCTGGTAAAAAAAGAATATTTTTCCGGGATACCGGAAATACTACCTCCAAAACTGTGGCGGACAGATTGCTTCCGCCGCGGAACAGGAGGTATTTTTATGAGTGACTGTGATTGTGTCAACATAAGGAAAGTCGGTATTATCGGGTGCGGTTTTGTCGGTTCCGCCTCAGCATTTGCCCTGATGCAGAGCGGGCTTTTTTCGGAAATGGTGCTGATCGATGTCAACAGGGAGAGAGCAGAGGGCGAGGCCCTGGATATCAGCCACGGCGTGCCGTTTGCGGGGCCGATGACGATCTATGCCGGTGATTATGACGACATCAGCGATGCGGCTATGGTGGTCATTACGGCGGGGGCAAACCAGAAACCGGATGAGACAAGGCTGGATCTCGTACACAAAAACGCCAAGATCATGGCGTCTGTAGTGGGTGAGATCGCAAAGCTTGATTTTCAGGGAATCTTGCTCATCGTGTCCAATCCAGTGGACATTCTGACCTATGTGGCCCAGAAAGTCAGCGGGCTTCCGGTGAACCGTGTGTTTGGCTCGGGGACGGTGCTGGACTCTGCCCGGCTGAAATATCATCTGGGACAGCATCTCGGGGTGGACAGCCGCAGTGTCCATGCCTTTGTGATCGGGGAACACGGGGATAGCGAGATCGCCGCCTGGAGCAGCGCCAATGTGTCTGGTGTGCCTCTGAATTCGGTCTGCGAGATGAGAGGACATTTTGCCCACGAAGAAAATTCCGAGGATATCGCAGATATGGTTAAAAACAGCGCCTATGAGATAATTGCTAAAAAAGACGCCACTTATTTTGGTATCGCCATGGTGGTAAAACGCATCTGCCAGGCGGTTATTCGGAACGAAAAATCTATTTTCCCGGTGTCCATCCCACTTCACGGGGAGTATGGGATCCGGGATGTAGTGCTCAGTATGCCGGCGATCGTAGGGGCGGACGGGGTGGAAAATATGCTCCCGATCTCCCTGGATGAGAAGGAAAAAGAGCAGCTTCAGGAATCAGCCGGCGTGCTGCGGGAGATCATCGACGGCCTGGATCTGTAAAAATTCACTTTTCAGTAAAAAATTCATAAAGTCATTGTGTATTTTCCT
>CANRMO010000097.1 GCA_947631755.1 uncultured Lachnospiraceae bacterium
GACGCTGTCCGGCACCGCCATCTCGATATTTTCCAGCTCCTCTTCCGTCGGCTCGTCATCCACATCCAGAATAATGCTCTCATCATCTGCCTCCGTGTCAGGCATCATGGCAACAATTCCCTTGCTTTCAAGAAATTCAAATACTTTCTCTGTCTTTTCAGCATCCAATTCAATTTCATTTTGTGTAAGCATTCTCTCAATTTCTTCAAAAGCAAGAAGATTGTCTCTCTTCTTGCCCAGTTCCACGAGACTGTTCAACACTGCGATCATTTTCTGCTGTTCTTCTACATTTGCATTCTTTTTGGCCATGTTTTCCTCCATTCTGCGCTGCCTGACAGCTAAACATTTTATAAATTGATTTGTAATGTCTGTAATTTTTTCTTTTCCTCGACCAGATTCTGTAACTCGCTTATATCCGTCACATGTCTGCTCCGATAATCCAGACTGTATTTTTTTATATTACGGATTACCTCATTCAGTGCTTTCTTCTGCTCTTCCTCCTGCGATAACTCCCGGATCTCTTTATTAAACAACCCGGCCACGGTGGACTGGTCTTCCTTGCTCTGAAATTTACTGATGATCACGGCCGGCTGTACTGCCCCGCTGTCCTCATACTGTTTATACATCATTTCCGCCACCTGGTGATAGGGCTCGTCCACAAAATCGTCAACTGACAGAATCTGTTTTGTCTTCTCAAACAATTCCGGCTGGTTGCTCAGATATGTCAGAAAGATTCCCTGGCTTCTGGCAATGCCATCTTCCTGTTTTTTCTGCCCGGAACCTGTCCTCTCACGCCGCCTCTGTTCATAATTAATGCCGGCCCTCTGGGCGCTGTGGTAGGCAGTCAGCTTTCGGAAATCCTCAATCCGGACGCCGTACTCTCTTGCAAATGCTTCCATATAGTTATTCCGCTCAATCTCATTATCAAAGGTTAAGCATTTTTTGGCTACTTCATTCATAAAACGGGTTTTTGACTCAGGATCCTCCATATCATATTCCTGTTTTATCCTGTCCACCTCATAGAAAAAACTGCTTTTTGCCTGCCGTATCCTCTCCCCGAATTCCTCGGGTGACAACCCTTTCATAAATTCATCCGGATCCTTGTAGGGCCTCATGTCAATGATCTTCACGCGGATACCGCTCTCTTTGAGCATCGGGATCGCCCTCATCGCCGCCTTGACCCCGGCGCCGTCGCTGTCGTAACAAAGATACACGAGATCGGTGTAGCGTTTCAGAAGACTGCAGTGCTGACTTGTAAGCGCCGTCCCCAGAGATGCCACAGCAGTCGTAAATCCCGCCTGATGGAGAGCGATCACATCCATGTACCCCTCACAGATTATCATACTCTCCTGTTTCCCGTGGACAAAATTCAACCCGTAGAGGTTCCGGCTCTTATCAAATACGAGTGTCTCCGGTGAATTGAGGTACTTTGGCTTGGCATCCCCCATGACACGCCCGCCAAAAGCGATCACCCGGTTGTTCCGGTCCAGGATCGGAAACATCACACGGTTCCAGAACTTATCATAGACTCCCCGCCTCTCATCATAGGTAAAAAGTCCTGTCTCCTTTAATACCTCATCTCTGTATCCTTTCTTTTTCATGTAGCGGTACAGCTCGCCGCTGCTCTTATCTGAAAAGCCGAGCCCGAATTTCACGATCGTATCCGGGTGCAGTTCTCTGTTTATGAGATATTCATAACCCGTCTTTCCCCTGTCCGACTTCAATTTCGCATAGTAATAATTTGCGGCCACTTTATTGACCTCTAAAATGGAATCCCTGAGATTGCGCCTGCTCCGTTCCTCCGCCGAATCCTCTTTCCGGGGGAGCTCCATACCGGCGCCCTCTGCCAGCCGCTCAAGAGATTCCACAAAAGTCAGATTTTCATATTCCATCAGAAATGTAAAGACATTGCCCCCGGCCCCGCAGCCAAAACAATAATACATCTGTTTGCCGGGACTCACAGAAAAGGAAGCAGTCTTCTCATTGTGAAACGGACAGAGCCCCACATAATTGCTGCCGGATCTCTTGAGATTTACATAAGAAGAGATCACATCAACAATATCGCTTCTCTGCCTGACTTCCTCCACAAAATCTTCTCCGTAATACATCCGTCTGCCATTGCCTCCCATACCATATGTAATGCCATGTTTTCAGAGAACTGACCAGGTTCTGGGAACCGTCAGTTTTTCGTATGTCATAACTGCATAGCGGTCTGTCATGCCAGCGATAAAATCACATACCGTCCGGTCCGCAGGGACATCGTGCCGTTTGATCTGCTCCCTGAATGTCTCTGGCAGATCTTCCGGATGGTTCATATAATGATAAAACAACTGGCCGATCATATACTGGGCCTTGCCCTCCTCCTCTTTTGCAGCGGAATTCACATAGACCCGCTCAAACATAAAATTCCGGAGCCCTTTCAGCGCCTCGCTCTTTTCCTCGGACAGTGAAATCTCATTTTTATTCTCACTATTTTTGATCATATCATGGATCAATGTGTTTAGCCTCTCGCGCATAGTATGTCCCAGAATTTTTGTGTACTGCTTTGGTATATCTTTTTCCCGGATGATCCTCCCGCGGATGGCATCGTCAATATCCGAGTTCACGTAAGCAATCTTATCACAGATCTGTACGATCTTTCCCTCGAGCGTAGAGGGATTTCCCGCTGTGGAATGGTTCAGGATCCCATCCCGCACCTCTTTTGTGAGATTGAGTCCTTTTGTCCCCTTTTCCAGATATTCCACCACGCGGACGCTCTGTAACTGGTGGCGGAACCCCCCGCCACAGAGCAGGTTCAATTCCCTCTCCCCGGCATGTCCAAAGGGCGTATGCCCGAGATCATGCCCCAGCGCAATGGTCTCTGTCAGATCCTCATTCAGACGCAGCGCCTTTGCCACTGTCCTGGCGTTCTGGGAGACCTCCAGAGTGTGTGTCATGCGCGTTCGGTAGTGGTCTCCTCTTGGCGCAAGAAAAACCTGGGTCTTGCCTTTCATGCGGCGAAAGGCTTTGGAGTGGAGGATCCGGTCTCTATCCCTCTGATATACCGGCCGCAGGTCACAGGGTTCCTCAATGCGGTCGCGCCCTTTTGATTCGTCGCTGAAAGAAGCAAAAGGACTCAGTATATCGTGCTCTCTCTCCTCTAAACTTTCTCGTATCGTCATATCTCTTATCCCGTTATCTCTGTCAATTGCATTATTTTCACCATACATATAAAAGATTACAACAAAAAAAAGGAATTTCCTTTTGCCCCGGCCGGAAAAATTATAACCGCTCTGGCAGTTCCGGCGCAGTGCCTGGATTTACCGCTGCCATAGCCCTCCGGCCGCAAGATCTTTAAGACAGCGCTCCGGCTGTATGCCATAGCTCTCACAGAGTTTCTCCGCCCGTTCAATTTTTTCTGCCGCTAAAAGCTGCCCGGGGGCATGGGCGTCCACACCGAGGACAAAACGGTTTCCCATCTCCCCGGCGATCTTTAAAAAACGCTCCGAGGGGTAGTGCCTGTGATCGGCAAGACCGAGGACGTTCAGCTCAAATACTCCGTCCATCTCTCTCATCTCCCGGCAGAGCCTTTCCATATGCCGGTCATAGATCTTACCAGGTCCGGTGTAATGAACCAGGTCCGGGTGGGCGAGATAGAGATAGCGCCCGGTCCTCATCCCCTCGATCACACTGTCCACATAACGCCCTAAAAAACTTTCATCTTTTGTGGGCGCACCGGTGTAGGGCATCCGGTCCTCTGTCCCAAGAAAATGCTGGCCGAGGATCAGATAATCCAGCGGATAATTTTCAAAAAGGGCATCCTGGTCCTCAATTAGCTCCGGCGTGTACTCCGCCTCAAATCCTATGTATATCTGAATCTCCCTTTCATACTCCTTCCTGAGATTCAAAAGAGAATCAAAATAGCCGTCCACCTCCGAGGGCAGCATACGGATCGTTGAGACAAATCCCGATGGGTACACCCATGGGCTGTGGTCGGAAAAACCGAGCACTTTCATGCCAGCCTCTATCGCCGCCTCCACGTATTCTCTGTCCTCTCCGGATGCGTGGTGGCACCTTGTTGTATGTGTGTGGTAATTTGCGTACATAATCATTCACTTCCTTATGTATTCTGTTTTTCAGGCTTGAAAAAAACGATAAAATAAGTTATGCTTGTGGGTGCGTAAGGAACTGTCACGAAATAACTTTTAAACAGTTCCTAAGAGAAAAATCTAAAATAAAAACGGAGGTACATAACTATGGCACGTGGAGCAGGAAAAAACAGCTGGGCACTCTTTCTCCTTATTCTGGCGGGCGTTGTTCTCGGCAGTTTTATCGGCCACCTCGCCAGTGGGGTTCCCGCCCTGTCCTGGCTGGATTTTGGCAGAAGTTTTGGGCTCACGGATCCGCTGAAACTGGATCTCGGCGTCCTTGTACTGACATTTGCACTCTCGATTAAAATTACCATAGGCAGTATTGTGGGCATTATCATCGCCGCCATTATCTACCATTTCATCTGATCTTCATCCCTGCACCGCCGGACTGCCAGTAACTGCCGTCCCGGCGGATCAGTATCAGCTCAATATCCGGGTGTTCTTTTTGAAATTCTACTGCCCTCTCTTCCCCCATCACAAACAGGGCCGTGGCCAGCGCATCGGCACGGGGGCCGTCGTCACTGATAACAGTCACCGACGCCAGGCCATTCTCCGCCGGACTGCCAGTCCGTTTATCCATGATGTGGTGATACTCTGTCCCGTCTTCTGCGGTAAAATACCGCTGATAGATCCCGCTTGTGATGACCGCCTTATTTTTTATATCCACTGTGCCGTAAACACCCGTCCCATCCGCCGGATCCGTGATCCCCACGCAAAAGGGGCTGCCGTCCTCTTTTTCCCCGATCGTCTGGACGTTTCCGCCGAGAGATACGATCGCCGATGAGACGCCCCTCTCCCGGAAAAGTTCCATCAGTTTCTGGGATACATATCCCTTTGCCACCGCTCCCAGATCAATCTCCATCCCCGGCTCCGCCTGAACCTGGTTTTCCCCCTTTAACCGTATTTTTGATGCATCTATCTTTTTCAGAGCGGCCGCAATCTCCTCCTCTGCCGGAACATGCGGATTCTCTGTTGTAAATCCCCATTTTTTTACGAGGGGATAGACCGATATGTCAAACAATCCCTCTGTCTCCTCATACTCCGAGAGGCAGATCTGCAGAAGTTCATACGTCTCATCCGATACCGTAACTGCCCTCCCCTCCGCACGGTTGATCTTTGCGATATCACTCTCCGCATCTGTCACTGAGAATAACCGGTCCATCCGCTGGATGAACGCTACTGCCTCCTCCATCGCCCCTTCCACGCCGTCGTACAGAGTCAGTTCCATAATGGTATCCATGGCAAAGAGTTCCCTCGTCTTTTTCTTTCCCTCTGCCGCGCCCCCGGAGACACTGCCAGAGCCTCCCGCGCCTGCAAAAGCGCACCCCCCTGCCACAGCCATTGCGAAAACAAGCAAAGCACAGAGCAGACATTTTTTCTTCATCCGTTCCATCACTTAACCCTCTCTTTCTCCCGCTCACGGGCTGCTTTTGAATAAATACACCCACAGTAATCCTGCCGGTACAGATGATGGATCCCCGACAGCTCGATACTCCTCTTATATCCGTTTTTCTTCTTAAAATCGGACGGCAGATAGGAAACTCCATATCTCTCTGCCAGCTCCTCCCCAATAGCCATTAAAAGGTCTGCATCCTTGTGGGGACTGATGGACAGGGTAGTGCAAAAGAAGTCGTATCCCCCTGCCGCCGCCATCTCCGCCGTCTTTTCCAGGCGCAGGCGGAAACAGAGACGGCACCGCTCTCCCCTCTCCGGATCTCTCTCATGGCCCTTTGTCCGATGGAAAAAGCGCTCCGGCTCATAATCCGCATCCGCCACAGCAATCTCCCCGCCAAAGGGCACTTCTCCCAGATACCGCCTCAGTTCCCGTTTGCGCTTATTGTATTCCGGCTGCTCTGTGATATTCGGATTATAGAAAAAAACAGTGATATCAAAAAAGGGGTAAAGATATTCCAGTACATAGCTGCTGCAGGGCGCACAGCAGCAGTGGAGGAAAAGCTTTTTCTTTCCCTCCATTCTCTGCAGCAGCCGGGTCAGTTCATTCTGGTAATTCCGCGCATTCATATATCTGTCTCTCTTTCCAAATTATTTCGTCATCTCCCCAGCGCTATCACCCCGGCGAGATTTCCCCTCTCTCCCCCGGTGGCCCGGTGTGAAAACAAAAGCTCCGGGTTGCAGCAGGTACACAGACCGCTGACTTGTATCCGTTCCTCCGGGATACCGGCCTCCCGCAATATGATCTCATTGGCGCGCCAGAGATCCAGCCGGAACTTATCCTCCCCTGCCTGATCCGGCCCCTGGTTATGCATGCTCTCCCACTGTTCCTCTGTAAATTCCCTCTGAAATTCCAGAGCCACATCTTCACTCACCTCATAGCAGTCCCGGCAGATGGATGGCCCGATCACAGCGGCCAGATCCTTCTCATTCGTCCCAAATTCACGGCGCATTACTTCCACCGCTTTCGCCCCGATCCGCTTCACCGTCCCCCGCCAGCCGGAATGGACAGCCCCCACAACCCGCTTTATGGGATCGTAGAAAAAGAGGGGAACACAGTCCGCAAAAAAAGTCATGAGCACCACGCCCGGGTCGCTGGTCAAAAGACCGTCTACCCCTCTCAGATCCGATTCCCGGAAAATTCCCTTTCCGCAGTCGGACGCATCCACCACACGTATTTCCGTCTCATGAATCTGGTCGCTGAACACAAGGCTTCTCTCGTCATATCCCACGGCCTCTGCAAACCGCCGATGATTTTCCATTACGGCCTCTCTGTCATCCCCCCGCTGGAAACTTAAATTCATCGCCGCGCACGCGCCCTCACTGACACCTCCCAGGCGGGTAGAAAACGCATGTTTCACACAATACTGCTCCAACAGGGGAAATGTATAGTAAGTGACCCCATTTTTATGATTTACAGTCGCATTTATCTTTTCATTTTTTTTGGCCATAGTTGCAAAACCTCTTTATATTTTCTATAAAATTTGATATACTAAGTTATAAAATAGTTGCAGTGTCCCAAGCTGCGGATACTATAAAATGAATGGAGAATTACTTATGCCTTGTATTTATGCCCATGAGTCTTTCGGCAAAAAAGTGGCAGAGCTGCTGCCGGAAGAACTGCAGAACACAATAAAAAAACATCAGAAAGAATTCCGTGCTGGTTTACAGGGACCGGATTTTCTGTTTTTCCATCACCCCATGTTTCGCTTTCGCACAAACCAGCTTGGCTACTGGCAGCACAGCCAGCCCATCTGCAAATATTTAAAGCAGCTCATCCCCATTATCCAGAGAGAGGGAACCGATTCCGGGTATATGCCTATACCCTCGGTTTTCTCTGCCATTATATGCTGGACAGCGAATGTCACACATATGTGATCCCGCTCTCCAAAAAACCCGGGTACAACCATCTGGCCGTCGAAAATGAATTTGACCGCCATCTTCTGCGCAAAGACGGATACCGGCCGGTCACATACCCGGTATGGAAACTGATCGACGCCAGTTCCTCTGTGGTGAAAGCGATCCACAAAGCTTATGAGCCGTTTCGCATCTCCGAAAAACATATCCGGGAATCTCTGACAGGTATGCAATTCTACAAGCGTCTTTTAACGAGCGGAAAGAGCCTGAAACGTGTGCTGATCCGTCTCTGTATGCGCATTTCCACCAGATATGATGACCTGGAGGGACACATGATGGATCTGCGCCCTAAAAAATATGCGCCGCAGACAAATCAGACACTTCAGTCCATTTTTAACAAAACGATTCCCGCCACCCGGGACATCATACAGGATTTCCACCTCAGCGTGACTACAGGGAAACCGCTGAACCCGCGGTTCTCCTGCAATTTTAAGAGCAATACGCCGTCCCATACGTAATAGTATCATTGTTCCGGCCATTGTTCAATAAAAATTTTTTGGCGCCGGACAGTCGGTTTTATGACAATAATAGCAATCACAGACAATGAAGGGGGATTTATCATGGCAAAAGACTATCTCACAGAATTTCTTCCCGATCTGGAGGAATTCCGCGAAAAAACAATGAAATTTCACAATGGGGACATGACTGTCCCGGAGTATAAAGGTTTTTCCGGGGGCTTTGGCAGCTATGCCGAGCGGGGCGGCAAAACCCATATGCTGCGGCTGCGCATGGCCGGAGGGCGGCTGACGAAAGACCGCTTGAAGTTCATTGTGAAAACATGTGATAAATATCGTATTAAGAGAATGAAACTCACTACATGCCAGTCCATCCAGCTCCACAATCTACAGGCCGCTGACCTGTGCGAAATGATCGAGGACGCCTGGAAAGCGGATATGATCTCTCGCGGAGGCGGCGGAGATTTCCCGCGCAATGTCATGGCCTCCCCTCTCTCGGGCGTGCAAAAGGATGAGTATTTTGACGTGCTGCCTTACGCACAGGCGGCGGGCGAATATTTGATGGGATTTATCAAGGCGGTAAAATTCCCTCGCAAATTGAAAGTGGGATTTTCCAATTCCCCGGCAAATGAGACCCATGCCACTTTTCGCGACCTCGGCTTTGTCGCAACGCCGGAGGGACTCTTTGATGTCTATGCCGCCGGAGGCCTCGGCAACAATCCCCGCCTGGGCGTCCGGGTGGCAGAGGGCATTGATCCGG
>CANRMO010000098.1 GCA_947631755.1 uncultured Lachnospiraceae bacterium
TATAACGGAAAAGCGAAAAAGCCGAAAGTGACAGTTAAGATCGGAAAGAAGAAGATAAGTAAGAAAAAAAATTATATGGTTACTTATTCAAAAAATAAAAATACCGGAAAAGCAAAAGTTACGATAAAGGCGAAAAAGAAGAGTAAAAAATATAAGGGCAAAAAGACAAAGAAGTTCACCATCCAGAAAGCGAGCCGCACATTGACGGCGGGAAGGGCGGAGTACACGGCCATCGAGGGCGACGGCAATTTTAACCTCACGGCGAAAGCCTCCAAAGGCGACGGGGTGATCAAATATTCCTGCCCGACATCAAATGTTGTCAAAGTTGCTGATAATGGTACAGTTTCTGTTGTGGGAAAGGGAACTGCTGTCGTAAATATCTCCATACCAGAGACGAAGAACTATAAGGCGGCCGCCACTACGACGAAAGTGACGATCAGCAAAAAGACGATCACCGTTGATTCCTATGCGGGAGTGAAAAATTTTGACTACGCCACGCAGATCAAGAAGGTAAAGGACAAGGAAGGGTACACGTGCCCGGTCAATAAACTGACGGATTTCTCGTGGAGTATTGTCACAAAATATGCGATTCCGGGTCTGGCTCCCACTGCGGATGACGATCTGACAAATAAATATATTGAGTGCAATAACCTGTGCCCCCAGGGATTCTGTTATGCGGGAGATTATCTGCTGACCACGGCTTACTGTATGGATGATGTCCATAAGAGCTGTATATTCATTTATAATAAGGCGTCCGGTGCTTATCTGAAGACAATCGTGCTGGAGGATAAGAGCCATGTGGGCGGGATCACATATGATGCGAAAAACAACTGTGTGTGGATCTGCCATGCGGGGAGCAAGAGGCTTCAGAAGATCACATATTCGGATATCAAGAAATACGCTGCGGGCACAAAGGGCATGGTAAAGATTGTGGAGAGGGTTCTGCACGACATCCCAGCCAAACCTTCATCGGTTACGTATAACGCAAATGACGGCTATCTCTGGGTGGCTGAGTACGTGAGTGTACCTGATAACAAAAAGGGTGAAGAGGCGTATATGTACCCCTACAAGTATGAGAATGACAAGCTTATGCCAGTCACGCGCACGGTTTACGAAGAGACAACGATGGAGCGGGGTTATCTCGGCGTTGAGACGAAAGAGGTTAAGGCCGGGGAGACAGAGGATCCATCAGAGCCGGAGAACCCGTCAGAGCCGGAGGGCCTGTCAGAGCAGGAAGACACCGAAGGAGACTCGGGGGAGGAGACGGACACCGATATGACGGTGCTGCCTGTTTCCGGCGCCGCTGTCACTACGGTCGTAAAGGTAAAGGAGATAAAGGACGCTGTTGTGGAGAAGATCCCGCCGGAGGATGAGAATCCGGGGGGAAGCACAGACAGTGAGCAGGATGAGCCGGGAGCCGGCTCAGAGGAAGAGGATAAACCTGAAGAAGGGGAGAATCCTGAGAAAGAGAAATATCAGATCGCTATCGGGGATGTGATCACAAAATTGAGTGGCAAAAAGATTGAGACAAAGAAAGATCTGGACGCTGCCCTTGTGACGCTGAAAGGAAAGAAGAAAGCGCCGATTACGCTTATCCGCTATCTGGATGCGGACAGGCAGAGCGCACTGAAGATTTCCGGTGATATCGAATTGGGTGTCTACGAGTCCGAGGAGGAGATGCCGCCCCGTCTTTTGCCAAACCGTGTACAGGGACTTGTGTTTACGGAGGATGGGAGCAAACTGATTTTGAGCCGCTCTGTCGGGAGGAATACGGAAAAGACAAATTATATGTCCCAGATTGAGATTTACAAGTGGGATATAGAAGAGGATGAGCTGCCGAAACCGACACAGGTTGTTGTTCTGCCGCCGATGGTGGAGCAGATCCAGGTTATGGGGAACTCGGTATATCTCCTGTTTGAGTCCGCCGCCACAACCTATCTCGAGGGGACGGATGGCAACGGGAAGAGTGAGTCTGCCATAGATAAGCTTGTCACTGTGAAATTAGATCTGAAATAACTGAGAAAGAATAGATTAGAGGTACCAGAGCACGGCGATGGTACCTTTTTCTACGTGGATAAAAGATTTCTTCCCGGTAAACTCATTGCTGATACCGAGTGGGAAAGAATTGGTCAGAGTGGCGTTTTCCAGTTCGTATCTGAGACCGCGGATGGTTACGTTGACGCAGATATCGCTGAGGGAAAATACAGAGCAGATTGTGTTTTCTTTATTTTCCGGCAGATCTTTGGCAAACGATATTGTGTTGTCGGTCACAACGCGGATTGCATACCCCTGCCCATAGAGAGTCCCGGCGGCCCCGTTGCGGGACAGATAGGTGAGAGCCTGGATGTTGGCCAGCGTGTGGTCTAAGCGGCCGCCCAGTCCCCCGTATATGGCAAATTCCCGGTATCCCTTTTTCAGTCCGAGCCGGATGGCCAGCATCATATCCGTATCATCTTTCTCTGCCGGATAGCGCATGCTGTCCGGGGGCAGGTCGGAAGAGAGCACCGAATCAAAGTCCCCCAGTACGCAGTCTGCCCGCAGGCCAAGTTCTTCCAGGTAGTCAAAGCCGCCGTCGGCGGCGATCACAAAATCACCCGGACGGAGGGAGATGTCGCTGCCGGTGCGCTCTCCTGCGCCGAAAATATAGCAGATTTCAGATTCCATTTTATTTAGTCCCCCTTTTCAGCAGTTTTGTCACAAAATTACCCGGATGGCATCTTCCAGGTAATCTACCTGCAGGTCTTCGATCGTGCCGTTGTCGCAGGCCGCTGCCATGGCTGGATTGATCGGCATCTGTGCCAGAACAGGTATGCTGTGCGCAGACGCCACATCGAGGATATGGCTCTCGCCAAAGGGATACAATTTTTTCCCGCAGTCGGGACATTCCACATAGCTCATATTTTCTATAAGGCCCAGTATCGGGATGTCCATCATTGCCGCCATCTTCATCGCTTTTTCAACGATCATGGAAACCAGGTCCTGCGGGGTTGTCACAACGACGATACCATCCACGGGGATGCTCTGGAATACGGTGAGCGCCACATCGCCGGTTCCAGGCGGCATGTCAACAAGCAGGTAATCTGTTTTGTCCCATAGAACATCTGTCCAGAATTGTTTTACTGTTCCGCCGATGACAGGGCCGCGCCACACGACAGGGTCTGTGTCATTGGGAAGGAGCAGGTTGATGGACATGACATCAATGCCGAGTTTTTTTGATTTCACAGGAAAGATCGTGGTCTCATTTCCCATCGCTTTTTCTGTGATGCCAAAAGCTTTCGGAATGGAAGGTCCTGTGATATCCGCATCCAGTATGCCGCAGTGGTATCCTTTCCGGGATAATTCTACGGCAAGGAGGTCAGTTACCATGGATTTCCCCACACCGCCCTTGCCGCTTACGACGCCGATCACCTTGCCGATCTCGCTGTCGGGATGAGGGGCTTCGAGAAAGCTTTTCGGGTCTCTTGAAGCGCAGTTGCTGCTGCAGTTTGAACAATCATGTGTGCATTCTTCACTCATATATATAAACTCCATTTCTGTGCCGGAAGACACTGTATTATACATACTCTATTACTAATCCCGGGTTTTTGTCAAGAGCAGTTTTTATTTTTTTCAGGGCAGCGAAAGGACCGCGCAATTTTCGCGGGGAGGGAGTGTCCGGGTGAAAAGGGGATCCGCGCCTGCTCCTCTTGAAAAAACGCTTTTTTTGTGCTACCATATATACAAGTATACGCTTTTTTGAAAAAAATAACAGGATTGGAATGGAGGAATGATATGTATACTGTATCCATGAAAGAATTTGCGGAGAAAATGGATGTAAAAAATCTGACGCCGGATATTGATCTGGAAGGCCTGGAGATCACTCAGGCGGACGCAAACCGACCGGCACTCCAGCTGGCTGGCTTTTTTGATTATTTTGACCATCACAGGGTTCAGATCATCGGTCAGGTAGAGTATACCTATATGGAGAAGCAGGGCGTGGAAAAGAGCGCGGAGATGATGGGAAAGATCATGTCGTACAAAGTTCCGTGTATTATTTTCTGCCGTGACCTGGCAGTTCCGGACGAATTTCTCCGGCTGGCACTGGAACACGGCGTCCCAATCTTTAGCACAAAATCGGATACCTCCTCGATCTCGGCGGAGGTGACCCGCTGGCTGAAAGTTGAGCTGGCGCCCCGGATCAGTATCCACGGCGTTCTGGTCGATATATACGGAGAGGGTGTCCTGATCATCGGGGAGAGCGGCATCGGTAAGAGTGAGGTGGCGCTGGAGCTGATTCACAGGGGACACCGGCTGGTGTCCGATGATGTGGTGGAGATAAAAAAAGTCAGCGACGCCACGCTGATTGGCTCGGCGCCGGATATCACAAGGCATTTTATCGAGCTGCGGGGGATTGGCATTGTGGATGCAAAGGCGCTGTTTGGTGTTGAGAGTGTGAAAAATACACAGTCCATCGACCTTGTGATCAAACTGGAGGAGTGGGACAAAGACCAGGAATATGACCGCATGGGCCTGGAGGAGAATTTTATTGAGTACCTGGGAAATAAGATCGTCTGTCACTCCATTCCAATCCGGCCGGGGCGGAATCTCGCTGTGATCTGCGAGTCGGCGGCAGTTAATTTCCGACAGAAAAAGATGGGGTACAATGCTGCTCTTGAGCTGTATAACCGCGTCACGAACAATCTGATGAATTCTTGAGAGCGAGAGAAATGCCTGATAGACAACAGAGGAAATGGCAGGCAGGAATGGAGGATCTGTTATGGCGTCATATTATGTAGGTGTGGATGTGGGGGGAATGACGATCAAGCTGGGATTTTTCTCAGACACGGGAGAACTTCTCGAAAAGTGGAATATTCCAACCGATGTGAGCGATGATGGGAAGCATATTCTGACGGATATTGTAGATAGTATAGAAGAGAAGAGGGAGAGTTATCCCGGAAATATCGCGGGGATCGGAATGGGAATCCCGGGGCCGATGACCGATGACGGGGTTGTGTTAAAATGCGCCAATTTTGGATGGGGTGTGTTCAATGTGAAAAATGCCCTGGCTGGCCTGACCGGGGTTGGCAATGTCAAAGTGGGCAACGATGCCAATGTGGCGGCTCTGGGCGAGATGTGGAAAGGCGGCGGCCGGGGATATGACAGCATTGTTATGGTAACGCTGGGAACCGGCTGTGGCGGCGGCATTATCTATAACGGCAAGGTGCTGACTGGCAGCAAGGGGGCCGGGGGAGAGATCGGGCACATTAAGGTAGAGAGAAATGAGACAGAGCGCTGCGGGTGTGGCAACCGGGGCTGTTTGGAGCAGTATGCCTCTGCCGTCGGTATTGTGCGGATGGCAGAGCGGGATCTGCCGGAGAGCTCCTGCCTTTACGGCGGTGAGATCACGGCGAAAGCTGTCTTTGACGGGGCAAAGGCCGGGGATGCCTATTGTGTGGAGATCGTAGAGAGATTTGGCCGCTATCTCGGCACAGCTCTCAGCGATGTCGCCCATGTAGTGGATCCTGAGGTTTTTGTCATCGGAGGCGGCGTGTCGGCGGCGGGCCAGATTATTCTTGATGTTGTGAAAAAATATTATGACGAAAATGCAATGTATGCGCTCAAGGACACAAAGTTCCGCCTGGCGGAACTCGGCAACGATGCCGGGATCTATGGTGCTGTCCGCATGGTTCTGTTTAAATAGGCGATCCGTCTGCGCGGGCAGTGCGGCGGGGACGGGACAGATTGAGCGGGGGCGCGGAAATGAGGTTGATATGATTGTTTTGGAGAGAGAGCCGCTGAGCCGGCACACGACTTTCCGTATCGGGGGGCCGGCGGCATTTTACCTCGTGCCGGAATCGGTGGAGGAGACAGGGGAGGCAGTCCGGTTTGCACAGGAGAGAGGGCTGCCTTATTATGTGATTGGCCGGGGCAGCAATCTGCTTTTTAGCGATGAGGGGTATCATGGCGTGGTCATTGAGCTGGGAAGCGGACTGGAGAAGATAACCATAGAGGGCACAGAGGTCACGGCCCAGGCGGGTATATCTTTGAGTTCTATGGCGGCGGCGCTTGCCAGGGAGGGCCTGGCTGGGTTTGAGTTTGCCGGCGGCATACCGGGGACGCTGGGCGGCGGCATAACGATGAATGCCGGCGCATACGGCGGGGAGATAAAGGACTGTATCCGGTCTGCCAGAGTTATGACGGAAACCGGCGATATCCTGGTGTTATCCGGAGAGGAGCTGCAGCTCGGTTATCGGACCAGTGTGATACAGAAAAAAAAGTATATTGTTCTGGAGGGCAGTTTTTCCTTTGCCCGGGGTGACAAGAGAGAAATTTCAGAGAAGATGCGGGAGCTGAACCGGCGGCGCCGGGAAAAGCAGCCCCTTGAGTATCCCAGCGCCGGCAGTACATTTAAGAGGCCGGAGGGATATTTTGCCGGGAAACTGATCCAGGACGCGGGACTCTCCGGTTATCGTGTCGGGGATGCCCAGGTGTCAGAAAAACATTGCGGATTTGTCATAAATGTGGGAAATGCCACGTCGGCGGATGTGGTACAGCTGATCCGGGATGTCACAGACCGGGTGAGAGAGCAGTCAGGTGTTGAGCTGGAGCCGGAGGTGCGCATTGTCGGCGGCTCTGTTCCAGAGGAATAACGCGCGGTAATGCGCAGGAATGAGGGATATCATGAGATTTGTCATAGTGACAGGGATGAGTGGTGCGGGGCGGAGTTCCGTGATGAGGATACTGGAGGATGACGGCTTTTTTTGTGTGGACAATTTGCCGGTATCCCTTTTGCCGACTTTTATACAGTTGACAGAAGGATCCAGTGAGCAGATCGAGAGAGTGGCTCTGGGACTGGATATCCGCGGCGGACACAGGTCGCTGCAGGAGGCGTCGGATGTGCTGAAGAACTTGAAGGCAGAAGGATATTCCCTGGAAATCCTTTTCCTTGAGGCGTCCACACCTGTCATTGTCAAGCGGTACAAAGAGACAAGGCGCATGCACCCACTGGCAAAGGGCGGCAGGATGGATGCGGCGATAGAGGATGAGAGAAAACTTTTGTCCGCCATGAAAAAACAGGCGGATTACATTATTGATACAACGACGATGCTCATACGCGAGCTGAAACGGCAGATTGATGAGATATTCGTGGATGATAAGAAGTTCTGTAATTTTTATCTGACATTTTTATCGTTCGGTTTCAAGTACGGAATCCCTACGGATGCGGATCTCGTCTTTGACGTCCGTTTCCTGCCAAATCCTTTTTATGTAGAGTCGTTGAAGGCTCTGACGGGGAATGACAGAGAAGTCTATGACTATGTGATGGAGTCTGACAAAGCGGTGGAATTTCTGAGGAAGATGAAAGATATGCTGGATTTTCTCATCCCCAATTATATGACTGAGGGAAAGACCCAGCTGGTGATTGCCATCGGCTGTACCGGGGGAAAGCACAGAAGCGTGACGCTGACCAATGCCATTTACAAAGAATTTGAAAATACAGAATACGGATGCAAGAAAGAGCATAGAGATATAGAGAAGGACCGGTTACGAAATATATGTCGTTCGCAGGAAAAGTAAAGGATGAGCTGCTGGCGCAGACGGGGAAGCCAAAGCATTGTCAGATTGCCGAGCTGGCAGCGCTTTTTGCCTGTACAGGGCAGGTGATTCTGGAAGAAGAGGGAAATTATATTGTCAAGTTTGCAACGGAAAACTTGACAGTTTTAAAAAAATGCTATATTGTATGTAAGAAAGCCTTGCACATTGTGCCGGATATCTCCATCCGGGGGCATCACCAGTATCTGCTCTATGTGTTGGATGAAGAGGACTCTGCGGCATTTTTGAAGGCAATCTTGTTTTTTGATAGCGCGGTACACGTGCCGGATAAACTTATAGAAAAGCAGTGCTGTAAACGGGCTTTTCTGCGGGGCATATTTCTGGCGTGTGGTTCTGTGACAGATCCCCACAGTGGATATCATTTAGAGTTGGCAGCAGGGAATCGGGATCGTGCTGTTCGAATACAGGAGATCATAGGTGTTTTTGGACTGGAAGCAAAGATTATCGAGCGGAAGAATCTGGTTATTGTGTACATCAAAGAGGGGGCCGCGATCGTAGATTTTCTCAATATCATTGGGGCGCACATCGCGCTAATGGAATATGAAAATGTACGGATTTTGAAAGAGATGCGAAATTCCATAAACAGACAGGTGAATTGTGAGACTGCCAATATAAGGAAAACGGTATCCGCTGCGTCCCGGCAGATGGAGGACATCCGCTATATCCATGATGTATCAGGTTTCGGTAATCTCCCGGAAAATCTGTCACGGATCGCCAGGCTCAGGCTGGAGAATCCAGAAGTTTCGCTGAAAGAATTGGGGGAAATGCTCGACCCGCCGCTGGGCAAATCAGGGGTGAACCACCGGCTTAGGAAGTTGAGCAGGCTTGCGCAGGATCTGCGAAAGAAAAATACAGAGATTTAGCATAATGGGATTGTTATGCTTGATGTGTCGCTGTTCTGTGGCGATACAGGATGGAGGAAACCATGATCAAGAAAAATGTTGGCGTCAGCGCTGAAAAAGAAGGTGCCAGGACAATTGCCATGCTCGTTCAGATCGCCAGTCAGTACAAGAGCAGCATTAATATCAGTCAGAACAACAAGATGGTGAATGCAAAAAGCATTATGGGGATGATGACCCTGGGTCT
>CANRMO010000099.1 GCA_947631755.1 uncultured Lachnospiraceae bacterium
AGATCCAGTTTCCACTCCGGCACACAGAGCTCTGCCCGGCTTCGCAGCATTTCTATTATATTTTCCGGCTTCTCCCACACCGGCTCAGAACTCTCCATCTCTCTCCTCCTCTCCTGATCAGTTTACTTTCACCATTGTTCCCTTGATCTCCGTGATCCCGCTGCTGCTGACCTTGAGAGAGCCCGCAGCCTTTAACTCTGCCGTGCCGCTGCTGTTGAGTTTAAAAGAGCTGCTTGCCCCCATCTCCGTATTCGCCCCGTCCACAGACAGTTTCTGGGTTTTGATCTTGATATCCTGACTCCCCTCCATTTCCAGATGATCCGCCTTTAGAGTGGCTTTCCCGCTTTCCGAATCCAGCACAAGCAAGTCCGTTCCGCCCACAGACAGGGCGATTTTCTTGTCCGCCTCCAGACAGATCGTCCCATTTTCGCCATCAAGACAGATCTTGTTCTTCCCCTCCGGGCCGGATATCGTGATCGTCTTTCCGTTTTCCGACATAGTAATCTGCAGATCCCCGGCGGTCCGGATCGCGAGCTGTCCGTTATCCTTGTCATCGTCAAAGGCAATCTCGTGCATCCCCTTTGTCTGGATTTTCTTTATCGTATTTTTTTCCACCGGCGCATTTTCCGGCGGCCTGTCCACCTGATTCCACATTGTCCCCAGCACGACGAGGCTGTTGATATCCCCGGCCTGGCTCCCCACAATTACCTCGGTGTCAATCTCCGGCAGAAAATAGGTCCCGTAACCGTCCCCGCAATAATTCTGCACGACCGGAAGCCACTGGCTCGTCTTCTTTCCCTCCGTCCCCGCAAGAAATTCCACCAATACGTGCCCCGGGTAATTCTCATTCCAATTCTCCTTTACCACCGCCCGCATAACACCTTTCATGCTGTCATATCCGTCACCCCTGCCCGGATAATTCCCAGCCATCCAGCTATCCGTATCCTCCCCCACAGTAAAGCTGGTGGTAAAGCCATCGCTGCCAAACTGGTGGCGCACCTCACGAATATAGTAGACCCCTGCATCTTCTTTATCCACCCCGGCAATTTTTATATATCTTCCCGGCACAATTTCCGGCAGTCCCACAACATTTCCGCTTGCCACACGGTTTTCCTGTTTCTTTTTTTCCACCATGTTATCCAGCATATTCTGCAATGTGCCCATATCCAGTCCCGCCCCAGCCTCATGCTCATCCGTCAAAACTTCAGACAAAAGGTTCTTCGTGCTCTCTTTTGTCTTCACAATTGACTGGACAGAATTGACCTCTTTATTCTCCTGGCTGCTGTAGAGCACGATCTGCCCATGGCAGTACCGCTCCCCCCGCTCAAACGAGATCAGGCTCTTGCCCCACTCCAGCTCAATCATCTCCTCTTTCTTCTTTTTTTCCTGAAAGTACACATCCGTACCCATCATAAAAAACTCGTAATCCGTCTTCCGGCACAGCTCCCTTCTAACAAAATCATAATCCGATCCCCTCTGGGTCAGCGTTATTTCTCCGCTCAATTTATCCACGTGCAGATTGTTATAGAGCGAGCTGTATTTCTCCACCACCGTCTTAAATATCTCTGAATACGACTTTTTCTCATATGTGACCGCCTTTTTCCGGTTCTGCATCATCAGTTTTCTAAAATCCACCGCCGTTACGGAAATGACCGGCGCCTCCTGGTAACTGGTGCGGTACTCTGTGACATAACCTTTAAAAACCGTTGTCATGTCCGAACCGTACCCCAGATCCGCCTCAATCACCGTTCCCACAGAGAACGCATTCTTTATATCTGTTTTGATCTTATTCTCCGACGCCGCATCATAGGCATTGACAACCTGGAAACTGAGCCCTGCGGGCTGATTGGCAGACAGTGTGACCTGGATCCCGTCCACCGCCGCCCCTTTTGACGTCAGGACATTCTGCCTCCCTGACTTGCCGCATATATATATGTTTGCTGCCGGTGCACGGAAATTGTCATAAGCCCCCACGAGCTCCCCATATGTATACGTCCCTGTCATGATATCTTTGTCTTTCATCCGCCCTCCTGTCCTATCGGCCGTGTTCAGCCGCTGTCTCCTACAGAGGCGGGAGCTTTAAGATCTGCCCCGGCCTCACATTAAGAGGATTTAAGATGCCATTCTCCCTGGCGATCACCCGCCACCGCTCCGGCTGTCCGTACTCTTCGGCGGCGATGCTCCAGAGTGCCTCCCCCTGCAGCACAGTCCTGACTTTTGTGCGGTCCGGGGACTCAAAAGGGGAAACCCTCTTCTTCTTTGAAATATCGTAGACAGACTTAAATGTCACATCCACCTTCGCCCTGACCGGCATGCCGTCGGCAAGGAACATCGTATAGTTTTCTTTCACACTTACGATAAATCCAGTGAACTGAATACTTCCCCAGGAAAATGTAACCATGGGCGCGCGGTGAAGGGAACCTTTGATGGCAATGAGGTCCGCTATCTTCTTTGTGTACTTCGTCACATCGCTCCCGCCCTCGCTGTCTTTTTCAAGTGTGGGCGGCTTATAGGTGTTGAAAAAAAAAGTGACATTCAATGTCGTACTGTTTCCCGCGATAAACTGGCCGATCGGCCCGTCCAGGCCCGGAATATTTTTTTCTGAATAGTGGATCCCGCTCTCCAGGTTGTATTCCGACGGATTAAATTCTACCTGAATCCTGCCGCCCCCCTCAATGATCAACACCGCTTTCGTCACTGTGTTTCCCATCTCCCGCTGCCTCCATTTCACAAAAGACGGCCCGGCAGCTGTCCTAATTCACACCGCACCGCAGCCGCTCCAGACGCATCTCGTTTTTTATATTTTTTATGACCTCACGGGTGACATCCCTCACAAACTGCGGCCTGTCCCCGGTATCCCCCCGTCTCACCAAATATTCTTCCTGAAAATGAATCTGCCGTTTCAGCACAGAGAGCTCCTCCTCGTAGCGGTCAAGGCGCTTTCTGCTCTCTTTCCACTCTCTCTGTCCGCGGGTCATCACGCCGAGTTTTTGCAGCATATAGACGAGCTGTTTCTTTTCCCCCGGCTGGCTGTAGATCGTCTCCATCGTCCGCAAAAAATGCTGGCGTTCCCGGTTAGTGATGATCTGATAATATTTCTGCTCATACTGTTTCATCCGCTGATCAAAGGAATCCGAGAAAACCTGGCTTATATTTTTCTGTATGTTGACCTGGGAAATCTCTCTTTTCTCCCTGCGGTATACGAGGCTCTTCCCGTAATACCCCATCCCGTCTCTCCCGTACCTTTGCTGTATCCTCTCAGCAAATTCCCGGTTCCGGTTCCATCCCGTCTGCATCATCCATTCTATCCCTCACTGCATTAGCTTTAGCTGGGTATAGGCGATCTCAAATGTCTGGATCAGCATTTTCCCCTGTTCCGCATCGAAATCCGCCATCTCCCATTTTGTCACAAACGCCTGGCCCGTCGCGTATTTCACATCCGTCTGCCCGTTTTTCCCGAGTACCATAACAACAATGCCCTGCCTCAGCCAGATTCCCGGCCGGAGCTTGAGCAAAACTGATGTATCCCCACTGTACACGCCGCTCTCTAAGCGGAGTGTCCTCGGGTTTTTCTGAATACCGGCTGTAAGGTAGCCCCCCTGGCTGTGCCCGCCCTCCGACAGCATCTCCATCTCCCGGTCCATGCCGAGCCCGGAGATCCGGGCAAAAGATACCGTATTGTTGTCGATCAGCACTTTAAATCGGTAATTTAAAACTAATTTTTTGTGCGCTTCCAACCTGTTTCCCCCTATGATATGTCAAAGACATTTTCCGGCTCATCATTCAGCCGGCTGTTGATCTTTGAGAACTCCCTGCACCACCGGCTCCTCTCCCCGTGGGGCAGAGCCATGATCTCATCATGGCTCCAGTGGGCGTAATAGGCGATAAAAGCCGCCTCCTCATACAATTGTTCCGCCGGATACAGCGTTATGCCCCGGCACTCATAAAATTTACCGGTGCCTCAATTTCCTGCCCGCAGCCAGGACAGATTGTCTTATAGCAGGGGCTCTCCATCGTATTGATCTTCTCATACAGATCCTGCAGATAGGCCAGGTCGGCCGTATACAGATTTTCGATCACCCTTGTATCCACCGCCGGCAGGCTGCCGAGCCTCGTGATCACACGGGCCAGGAGGATGATCGTGAGATACCCCGGATTCTGCTGTACTCTCGGGTCTTTGAGCGGCAGGATCTCGTCCCCCGCCGTCGCCAGCCGGATCGTCCCCTCCCTGTGAAGAATCCCGGAGGGATCCAGATATCCCCTCGGAAGTGTAAATTCATATTCTGTCTGAAAAGCCATTATTTCGTCCTCGTCATTCCTTCATGTGCAATCTCCAGTGTCTCTACTGCCACCTCAGAAGAAGTAGCGTTAAAATCCGGCGCGGTGTATTTCGTGGGCCAGGCATTGATCACCTGCCAGGAAGCCGCGTCCTGTCCCGCGATATCCATCAGCGTGATTGTGATGGTCTTGCGGTCCACATCTGCCTCAAACCCCGTCGCCATCCATTTATACAGCACATCGCTGTCCATTAAACCCTGTTTTAATGTTATGTTGCCATACTTTTTCAGTCCGGGCAGCTTCAGTGGGGTCTGCACTTTGTCTCCCTCCCGGTACTCAATGACATCAATGGACGCGTCAAATCCCGTTACCTCACTAAAACCACCGGCTGTCAGCCCATCAATCTCAACCTTAAATCTAAATTTCCCATGTGGGTATCCACTTGCCATATTCTTTCATCCTTTCCGTAGGAATTCTCTTTTTCTCAGTGTCCTTCACCGGCCAACGCCTCCTCATCACGACACATTACGCCGATTCCCCTGTCTTCTGCGTGATACGGAAGATCACAAACTCTGCCGGTTTGACTGGAGCAACCCCAATCACACAGATCAGCCGCCCGTTGTCAATGTCATCCTGGGTCATCGTTGACTGCCCGACATTTACATAAAATGCCTGTTCCGTCGAGGAACCGGCCAGAGACCCATTTCTCCAGAGACCGGTCAGAAAGACCTCAATCGTGCGTTTTACCCGCACCCACAGCGTCTCGTCATTCGGCTCAAATACAACCCAGTTCGTATTGGCCTTGATGGACTCCTCTATGAAAATAAACAGCCGCCGCACATTGACATATTTCCAGGAGCCGTCGCTCGACACGGTTCTGGCTCCCCACACCCGGATTCCCATGCCGGGAAGGGCCCGGATCAGATTTACGCCCTTGGGGTTCAGAATATCCTGTTCTCCCTTATTGAAATTGCAGTCCAGTCCCACGCAGGATCTCACTACCTCATTGGCCGGGGCCTTATGTACGCCCCTCTCATTGTCGCTCCTCGCATAGATGCCTATGACCGAACCCGAGGGTGGGATCGCGATATTTCGCTTGTCTAACGGGTCAAAAACCATCAGCCACGGATGGTACAGAGCCGCATAAGTAGAATCAAAAATTTCCCGGTAAGCCTCAATATCCCCCACATTCTTTGTGTCTCTCGGGATATCCAGTACCGCAAACCGGCTTTTCAGCAGTTCACAGTGCGCCACCAGCTCCAGCTGCACATTGGGATCTGTCACCCCCGGCACTGCCATGATGGATACAAGGTCATTGTCCAGAAAAGCCTGGATCCCCGTCCTCTTGCCCGCGCCATTATTTTTCCCCTTAAAATCTGCCGCCGACAGATCATCAAGGGAACCATTGCTCCCACCGTCAAATGACATCACCGCTTTGTCGGCAGCGGCGTCCCCGGAAATCAGCTCCAGCGGAGCGGCGATGGCAGCGTCTTCCCCCGGCGTGTGTTCCACTGCGATAAGCTCTGATTTTTCTGTTTTTTTCACCACATAATTTGCCTCGTTCACGTTGAGGGAGACATTTTCATATACCTCAACGATATCGTCAAACTGCACTTCCATCGTAAACTCACAAGTGGTGAGCAGTTTCGTCGCCACAGTCTCTGTGTCCACAATACTATCATCAAAGGGATTTTCAAATTCCAGTATGTTATCCTGGCACATGGTGACCCGGTTGTAGACAACCTCTTCACTCTCTGTCTGACGATAGGCCACAATGTCCCCGGTGCGAAATCCCGCCGCCTTTTTTAGTTTATATCTTTTTTTGTCATTTTCCGTGATGACTTCCTCGACCTGCGACTTTGCCTTGCTGGCAGGTGTTATCGTGACCCGGAGCTGATTGCCCCAGTCCCCTGGATTTTTCGCCGTAACTTTCAGTACCGCGCCATCCTCTTTGGGGAGAAACCCGGCCGCACAGGCCGCGGTCTCCGGGGCCACCCGCATGACATAGCACCTGGAGCCGCCGTTTACGAAAAAGTGCTCCACTGCATAGGCAAGAAAGCGGTAATCCCCAAACTCATTTTCTGACAGATAACCGCCGTACTTCCGCGTGAAGTCCGCAAAATTTGTGACAAGCTGCGGCACTCCCTCAACCATGCCCCGCTGCGCCAGCCCAACAAAACCGGCCGTACTTGTACTGACCCCCTCCATCGGTTTGCTGCCGGAATCAAATTCCTCTACATATACGCCCGGTGATAAATATTCAGCCATTTTTAATCCTCCTGTACATTTTTAATAATAAATACCATATTCTCCGAGATCCTCTCTGGAAATCCGCCGCCCCGTTTTCCTGACCTCCGCCGACAGCGCCCGGATGATGTGCCCCATCCCCACACCAGTCCCCTCCGCTGCCGCGAAAAACGCTGCCTGCAGCGCAATATTGCGGATATGGCTCCCGGACAGCTCAAACCGCTCTGCCAGGAACGCATAATCCGGCGTCTCTGCCATCCCGGTCTGTTCCGGGAATGCCTTTTCCCACAGACGGAGGCGGCACTCTTTATCCGGCATCGGAAATTCAATGAAAAACTGGATCCTCCTCTTAAATGCCTCATCCATATTCTGGATATAGTTTGTCGCCAATATAACGACGCCCTCATATTCCTCAATCTTCTGGAGCAAATAAGCCGCCTCCATATTGCTGTGCTTGTCATTGGCGTTCTTCACCTGGGTTCTCCGCCCGAAAAGCACATCCGCCTCGTCAAAGAACAGGACGCCCTGCCCTTTTTTAACTGCCTCAAATACCGCGTGGAGATTTTTCTCCGTCTCCCCGATGTACTTGCTGACCACCGCTGCCAGCTCCACACGGTACAGCGACGTCCCCAGCGTATCCGCCACAATGCCGGCGCACATCGTCTTGCCCGTTCCCGGCGGCCCGGAAAATACCATCGAAAGCCCGCGGCCATAGGGCATTTTGCTGTCAAATCCCCATGTTCCGCAGACGGACTCCCGGAACCGTATCCGGTTGCAGGCGGCCTCAAGCTGTGATTTCTGCAGATCCGGGAGCACCAGGTCATCAAGGCGAAACCCCGTATCGACAACCGTTACCAGATGATTTCCCTGATATTTTGTCTGTGAGATACAGCTCTCCCTCAGATCTCTCTTAGAGATCTCCTGCCGCTCCTCCAGGAGCCGCTTCCTCTCCGCGCGCGAGAAAATCTGCTCAACCTCGGGCGGGCGGAAAGTATATGTATTGGCAAAAAAGTCCAGCACAACGCCGCTCTCCAGAGGATAATGTGCCGCCACCCCTTTCCACACAGCGATATCCGCAGTATTTTCCCTGTCATCCGCACAGATCATCCACATATCCGGATACAGGGATTCCAGAATCTCCCTCTCCCCCACAAACAAAACAGAAATCCCCTGGCCCTGAAAGAAATCTGCGAGCCACAAAGCCGTCTGCCGGTTTTTCTCCTCCAGAAATTTTTTGTCCAGATCGTGCACACAGATCCATGTATCCCGAAAAACCGCCTGCATGGCGACATCCAGACAGATCTCTGTCCTCTCCTCTCCCCATGGCATCTCAGCGAGCCGGCAAATATCCAGAAAACAAACCTCCTCTTTTCTCTTTTGTGCGTACTTACGCAGCAGCAAAACTGCCTCCTGCCGCTTAAGTCCGCAGAGACAGGCTCCCTCCCGCAGACGAAGAACACTGTCCAGCTGCCGGAACAAAGGCATATCCCAGTCACTGCCGGCCGTTTCCCCCCATTCCGTTTCCCCGTACCACGAGGTGAGGCCACACAGCCTCCCCGCAGAGGGCCGGCCGGATAACAGGAAAGAGAAAAATGCCCTTCGGCAGCAAAAACCCCATCGCACCCGGCTCTTCCCCTCTGCCCCGCAGATATGGAAAAAGTATCTGGCCAGTTTTCCCTCCTCCTGAAAATAGCGGTAAAAGCCGGGCTCTGTGTCCCACTTCGCCGTATATATCCGCACGGCCAGGTCAAACCCTGGGTAACCGGCGTTCCAGTCATTGTTCATATAGATAAAAAACTTTTCAAAACAGGGGTTAAATTCCCCCATCACAGCCAGCTCAAGACACATCTTTTCAAAATCATCCAGTTCAAAAGCAGCGCAGACCTGGTACAGCAGAGAATCTGTTTCCGCCCCCTCCTCCGGCACAGGTTCCGGTCCGGTAAAATGCGAAAAGTACTCTTTCACTTCCACGCTTACAAGTGATTCCGTGT
>CANRMO010000100.1 GCA_947631755.1 uncultured Lachnospiraceae bacterium
GATGATTTTTGAAAAGAGCGATATGGTTCCGCTGCAGACGACAGGAGGGCTTTCTACGGTGGCCGTGCGGATGCCGGAACACATGGCGGCGAGGCTTCTGATTGAGAGGGCCGGGGTGCCAGTGGCGGCACCCAGTGCCAATCTGTCGGGCAGGCCAAGCCCCACGCTGGCGGAACATGTGAGGGAGGACCTGGACGGAAGAGTAGATATCATCGTAGACGGTGGCAGCGTCGGCATTGGACTGGAGTCCACGATCATTGACCTGACGGGCGATGTCCCGGTTATCCTGCGCCCGGGATATATCACAAGAGAAATGGTGCAGGAAGTAATCGATGAGGTGAGGATGGATCCCGGCCTGTCGGGGGAGGATCCGTCGGTGCGCCCGAGGGCACCGGGAATGAAATACAGGCACTATGCGCCGCAGGCCGCTATGACGGTCTATGCGGGTGCCATAGAGAGTGTGGTGGACAGAATTAACCGGATGGCGGTTGGCTACCCGGAGGAAAAAGTTGGGATTCTGGCCACGGAGGAGACCAGGGAGCGGTATCCATACGGACAAGTAGTTGTGGCGGGCTCCCGCAGGGGTAATACGATTGCGAAGGGCCTTTTTGGGGCATTGCGTACATTTGATCATTTGGGAGTGGAAGTGATCTTTTCGGAGAGCTTTTCTGATGAGGAAAAGAGTGAGGCGATCATGAACCGCCTCATGAAAGCAGCAGGACAGCATATTGAGTACCTGGAGGAACCCGAAGATGTACAATAAATTGATATTTGTCTGCAAGGAAAATGTTTATCTTAGTCCTATGGCAGAGTGGATCATGAAGAGCATTCTTATGGATAAGTCGATTGAGATCTGTTCCCGCGGGCTGGTGGTACTGTTCCCGGAGCCGCGCAATATGAAAGTGACGGATGTTCTGATGAATCATGCGATACCGTGCGAGGAGCAGGTGTCCCGGGAGTTTGACCCGGCAGAGGTGGACGAACACACTCTGATCTTTACGACAAACTTTCCGGAGAAAGTAAAGCTGGTAGAGGATTATGACCTGACAGATAATGTCTATACACTAAAAGAGTTTGTGGATGAGGAGGGGGATGTGATGGACCCCTACGGCGGCGGTGAAGATGCCTACGAAGAGAGTTATGTCGAGTTGAAAGACCTGCTATATAAAGCCAAGAGAAAGCTGGGCTGGGTATAAAGAAAAAAGAGGCGCTTTGCAGTGAAAAGTGCCCCGGAACGGAGGTAGAGATGATAGCATTGGGAAGTGACCAGGCAGGTTACGAATTGAAACAGGCAGTTATGAAACACCTGGGAGAGAGAGGTCTCGAGTACAGGGATTACGGCAGTTATGACCCGGAGCCGGTGGATTATCCGGTATACGGGAAAAAGGTTGCCCACGCGGTGGCGGACGGCGAGTGCGATAAGGGGATTCTGATCTGTGGCACCGGGATTGGGATATCGATTGCCGCTAATAAGGTAAAAGGGATCCGGGCAGCCCTGTGCAGTGATTGTTTCAGCGCGGAGGCCACGAGACTCCACAATGACGCCAACATCCTTGCATTCGGCGCGCGGGTAGTCGGTGAGGGGCTGGCGTTAAAGATCGTGGATACTTTTTTGGATACCGAGTTCTCCGGTGCGGAGCGGCACAAGAGACGTGTGGATATGATTGAGGATTGAGGTAGTCAGATGTTAGGTTTTATAGGTTGCGGAAATATGGCACAGGCCATGCTGAGAGGGATTCTGGCAAAAGGGATTTACAAAAAAGAGGAGATCATTGTCTCCCGTCGCAGTGAGGGCGAACTGAAAAGGATCCGGGAAGAGCTCGGAGTCCACACAACGTCAGACAACCGGAAGGCTGCCGGAGAGGCGGATGTGCTGGTGCTCGCGGTCAAACCTTACCAGTTTGCAGAGGTGATCCCGGAGATTGCAGGAGTGGTCCGTGAGGATGCGCTGGTCATTTCCATTGCAGCCGGACAGACTATCGCGAATATTGAGGGAATGTTTGGAAAAACTATCCGATTAGTGAGGACTATGCCAAATACTCCTGCACTTGTCATGGCCGGTGCCACTGGGATGTGTTTTAATAAAAACTGCACAGAAGAGGACAGGGAGAGGGCGGTCGCGCTCTTTGAGAGTTTTGGCGTGGTGGCTGTAGTAGAGGAAAAACTGATCGATACGGTGATCGGGGTGAGCGGCAGCTCCCCGGCCTATGTGTTTCTCTTTATTGAGGCGATGGCCGATGCCGCCGTGGCGGATGGCATGCCGAGGGCGCAGGCCTATGAGCTGGCGGCCCAGTCGGTGATGGGGAGTGCAAAGATGGTTTTAGAGACCGGAAAGCACCCCGGCGAGTTAAAGGATATGGTCTGTTCCCCGGGAGGTACGACGATTGAGGCAGTCCGGGTGATGGAAAAAATGGGTCTGAGAAGTGCCGTGATCGAAGGACAGATGGCCTGTGTCAAAAAGGCAAAAGAAATATGACGGGAATTGTTTGTATGAGAGAGAGAGACAAGGCAAAAAATCGAAAAGAGACGATGCATGCCCTGGCAATGATTTTACAGTTGGGGCTTACGATACTGGTCTGTATGGGGATGAGCCTGGCGATCGGCTATTATATTGACCGGCTGTTCCAGACTACGGTATGGGTTCCGGTCATGATGGTGATCGGTATCCTGGCGGCCATACGGAGTATGCTCGTCCTTGCCGGGCGGTACAGCCCCGGCTCATCGGAGGAAGGAAAAGCCGATGGAGATAGCGAAGAAAAGTCTGATTGAAGTGATTGCCGGCATCTGGATCCTTGCGGGGGCCGTGATCCTGGCAGGGGTATTTTTTGTGCCGAATCCTCTGGCGTATGTACTGGGGGAGATTGTGGGGAGTCTTGTTTCCTCCCTTATGATGATCCATCTGTACTGCAATCTGGACATTGAACTGGATCTGCCGGAGAAAAAAGCGGTGAATCATTCCCGAATCATGTCGGCGCTGCGCAGCCTTATTGAGCTGGGTGCGCTGGCCGGGAGTTTTTATATTTCACGCTGGGTACTTCCGTACACAGTGCTGGCAGGGCTGTTTGGCAGAAAGCTGGCGGCCATTGCCGTTCCATTCTTTGAGGAGTGGATTCAAAACAAAAATAAAGAGAAAGGAGAGTGAGGGCGTGGATGTAGATTTTTATGTGCATGGTTATCTGCCAATCCATCTTGGCGGCGCAACTGTGTACATTACTACCAGCCATGTGTGTCTGGCTATTGTTATGATAGTGCTCATCGTATTTGCCATTGTCGTGAACCGCAAAATACGGAACGCGGACCCCAGGGAGGCCTCGACGGGTTTATTGAATGTCATAGAACTCGGAGTAGAGACAGTGGACAAACTGGTGTATGACAACATGGGCGGGACACTGGCGCCGAAATTCTGCAATTACATCGGCGTGATCTTCATGTTGCTGCTGACGTGTAATCTGTCCGGGCTGTTTGGCCTGAGACCGCCTACTGCCGATTTTGGTGTGACACTGCCGCTGGCGCTGATCACGTTTGTGATGATTCAGTACCAGGGGATCAAGTACCAGAAATGGGGCAGGCTCAAAGGTCTGTTTGAACCGATCTTTGTATTTTTCCCAGTCAATGTGATCAGTGAATTCGCAACGCCGATTTCCCTGTCTTTGCGTCTGTATGCCAATATTTTGTCAGGCACGATGATGATGGCGCTGATCTATGGACTGCTGGGCAAGGTTGCCATTATCTGGCCGGCTGCACTGCACGCTTATCTGGACGTGTTTGCCGGCGCATTACAGGCTTATGTATTTGCGATGCTGACAATGGTATTTGTCGCAAATGCAGCAGAAACCGATTAACCGATCGGGTAAATCCACAGGGAAGAAATTTTTCTTTTCTGTTTTGGAAAAACAAAAAAATAAAAAAGAAAGTAGAGGTAAAAAACTATGGAATTAGCAATTATTAAAGCAGCTTCTGCAATCGGAGCAGGTTTGGCGGTTATTGCAGGTATCGGACCTGGTGTTGGACAGGGTATCGCGGCCGGTTACGGCGCAAACGCTGTAGGACGCAATCCCGGCGCCCGCGGTGAGATCATGTCAACGATGCTTCTTGGACAGGCCGTAGCCGAGACAACAGGTTTGTATGGCCTGGCGGTAGCCATGATTCTGCTCTTTGCGAATCCACTTGCCAAATAAGAAAATCCCGAAAGTCACGGCATGGCTTTAAGTGTGAGAAATGACGAAAGGAGGGATTTGGAGTGGATCCAAGAATATTTGGACTTGATGCCCAGACACTGTTTGATACCGGCATTACGCTGCTGGCAATGCTGGTTCTGTTTATTGCCCTGTCATATCTTTTATTTAATCCGGCGAGGAACCTGATCAATAAGAGAAAACAGTTTATCGAGGGGCAGTTAGAGGAAGCGGCCAGTGCCAGGCAGGAGGCCCTTGATATGAAAGCGGAGTACGATTCCAGGCTGTCAAAGGTGGATGAGGAGTCGGCAGAACTTCTGGCTGAGGCCCGCAAAAAGGCAAAACAGCGGGAGAGCGAGATCGTGGCCGAGGCCAACAATGAGGCTCACCGGATTGTGACGCGGGCGGAAAAAGAGGTAGCTCTGGAGAAAGATAAAGTCCGTGATGAGATGAAACAGGAGATGGTTCAGGTAGCAACGCTCATGGCTGGCAAGTTTGTGGCGCAGTCAATTGACGAGAAGACACAGGCAGAGCTGGTGGAGGAGACATTGAAAGATATGGGTGATGATACATGGCAAAATTAGTTTCGAAAGTATATGGCGACGCTCTGTTCTCGCTTGCTGTAGAGGAAAATAAACTGGATGAGATATGGGAAGAGGTGCGCGCTATGCGCAGGGCCATCTCTGAAAATCCGGAATTTTTGCCGGTTCTCTGCCATCCGGAAATGGATCAGGACAAGAAGATGTCCATATTGGAAGATGTCTTTGGGGGAAAAATGTCAGAGGAGTCCATGGGATTTCTGGCTGTGCTGGTCAGAAAGGGCCGGCTGGGGGAGATCCTCGCGGTTCTGGATTATTTTGATGAACAGGCAAAGGAATATAAAAAGATCGGTGTGGTGGAAGTCTCGACGCCGATCCCGCTGACGGATGCCCAGAAAGGGCAGATAGAGAACAGACTCATGCAGGTTTCTGAATATGAGACGCTGGAGATGCAGTACCGGCTGGATGAGAGTCTTCTGGGCGGCATGGTGATCCGCATTGGAAACAGAGTTCTTGACAACAGTATCCGCTCGAAGATGGAGACTATGTCAAGGCAATTGTTTAAGGTAAAGCTATCCTAAGGACGGTAGCAAGAAAGAAGGTGTGCATTTACATGAACTTAAAACCTGAAGAGATTAGTTCAGTGATTAAAGAAGAAATAAAAAAATATAGTACGGAGTTCGAAGTAGCGAATGTTGGAACCGTCATTCAGGTTGCCGACGGCATTGCCCGTATCCATGGACTGGAAAAGGCCATGCAGGGCGAGCTGTTGGAATTCCCCCACGAGGTGTATGGCATGGTGCTGAACCTTGAGGAAGATAACGTGGGCGCCGTACTCCTCGGTGATGCGGCGAATATCAACGAAGGTGATATCGTAAAGACAACGGGCAGGGTTGCCGCCGTTCCGGTGGGCGATGCGATGAGCGGCCGCGTAGTCAATGCGCTGGGCCAGCCAATTGACGGAAAGGGCCCGGTCAACACGGACAAGATCCGCCCGATCGAGCGCGTGGCTTCCGGTGTTATTTCCCGTAAATCCGTAGATACCCCTCTCCAGACGGGTATCAAGGCGATCGACTCCATGGTGCCAATCGGAAGAGGGCAGCGCGAGCTGATTATCGGTGACCGCCAGACCGGTAAAACGGCGATCGCCATTGATACGATCATTAACCAGAAAGACCAGAATGTGCTCTGTATTTATGTGGCGATCGGGCAGAAATCATCTACCGTCGCAAACATTGTGAAAACATTGGAGGAGAGCGGCGCTATGGACTACACTACGGTAGTGGCGGCCACGGCAAGTGAGCTTGCTCCTCTGCAGTATATCGCCCCCTATGCCGGATGTGCTATCGGTGAGGAGTGGATGGAGGCCGGAAAAGATGTGCTGATCGTGTACGATGATTTGTCCAAGCACGCGGCGGCTTACCGTACCCTTTCCCTGCTGCTGCGCAGGCCGCCCGGGCGCGAGGCATATCCGGGAGATGTATTCTATCTGCACTCCAGGCTGCTGGAGCGCGCGGCGAGACTTGCCGATAACCTGGGAGGCGGCTCTCTGACGGCACTGCCAATCATTGAGACGCAGGCGGGGGATGTATCTGCATATATTCCGACCAATGTAATTTCCATTACAGACGGACAGATCTATCTGGAGACGGAGATGTTCAATTCCGGTTTCCGCCCGGCGGTAAATCCCGGCCTGAGCGTATCCCGTGTCGGGGGCTCTGCCCAGATCAAAGCGATGAAAAAGATTGCCGGACCGATCCGTATCGAGCTTGCGCAGTACCGCGAGCTGGCAGCATTTTCTCAGTTTGGTTCCGATCTGGACCCGGACACAAAGAGACAGCTTGACCAGGGCGAGAGGATCCGTGAGATTCTGAAACAGGGACAGTATGCGCCGCTGCCGGTATGGTATCAGGTTATTATCATATATGCAGCAACAAAACAGTATCTTCTGGATATTCCGGTGGAGGATATTCTCGCCTTTGAGAAAGGGCTGTTTGAGTTTATGGATACAAAACACCCAGACGTGCCCGCATCAATCCGTGACGAGAAAGAGATTACGGATGAGACAGAGAAAAAACTGATCAAGGCGATTGAAGAATATAAAAATGTATTTTTGCATGAAAATTAGAGAGGTGTGATGATATGGCCTCAATGAGAGACATAAAAAGGCGTAGAGACAGTATCCAGAGCACTTCTCAGATAACAAAAGCAATGAAACTTGTCTCAACGGTGAAGTTACAGAAGGCCAAGGGCCACGCAGAAGAGACAAAGCCGTATTTTAATAAAATGTATGAGACTGTATCCGGCATGCTTGCCCGTTCCGGCGGTTCTTCCCAGAACCCATACGCGAAGGCGCGGGAGACAGACGGGCCAAAGAAGAAAGGGGTCATTCTGATCACTTCCAACCGCGGCCTCGCCGGAGGATATAACTCCAATGTAGTAAAGCTGGTCACCCAGGGGGATTTTGACAGGGAAAACACGGTCATTTATCCGGTGGGACGCAAGGGCCTTGAGTCGCTGCAGCGGCTTGGCTACCGGATCTCCGGGGATTACTCTGAGGTGATCAACAAACCTCTGTTCGGCGATGCCGTCAGCATAGGAAAGACAGTTTCGAGTGCATGGGAGAGCGGCGAAATAGATGAAGTGTATCTGGCTTATACCGTTTTTAAAAATACAGTGACGCAGATCCCCACACTGATTAAAATCCTGCCCTTTGATGAAGAGAATGAAGAAGCCGCACCGGCGGAGGAAACTTCCCGGAGGGGAGAGGAAGAGGGTCCCGTGGCACTGATGAATTATGAACCGGAGGAGGAAGACACTCTCGGTTATATCATTCCGCTGTATATGAATAGCCTGATTTTTGGCGCGCTGGTGGAAGCTGTTGCCAGTGAAAATGGCGCCCGCATGCAGGCCATGGACAATGCGACAAGCAATGCGGAGGAAATGATAGACAGTTTGGGATTGCAGTATAATCGCGCCCGTCAGGCGGCGATTACACAGGAATTGACAGAGATCGTGGCGGGAGCGTCTGCGATCGAGTAGCTTAGTAAATGGAGGTAAAAATGGCAGAGAATAATGAAAAAAAATCTCTCGGTGTCATTTCACAGATCATCGGCGCTGTCCTGGATGTGAAGTTCAAGGACGGAAAACTTCCCGAGATAAATGAAGCCATCAATATACCATTGGAAGATGGAAAGAAGCTGGTGGTGGAAGTTGCGCAGCATCTGGGCGATGATACTGTCCGCTGTATTGCCATGGGCCCGACCGACGGCCTGGTGCGCGGCATGACAGCGGAAGCTACCGGTTCACCGATCTGTGTGCCGGTAGGGGAAGAGACTCTGGGACGTATGTTTAATGTCCTCGGCGATCCGATTGATGAGAAAGAGCCGCCGAAAGTAAAGGAATATGACCCGATCCACAGAAAAGCGCCTGCTTTTGAAGAGCAGTCCACAGATTCTGAGATCCTGGAGACGGGTATCAAGGTTATCGACCTCTTGTGCCCTTACCAGAAAGGCGGCAAGATTGGCCTGTTTGGCGGTGCGGGCGTGGGCAAGACCGTACTGATCCAGGAGCTGATCACAAACATTGCCACAGAGCACGGCGGATATTCGGTGTTTACCGGTGTAGGGGAGCGCACCCGTGAGGGAAACGACCTCTATTATGAGATGATTGAGTCCGGCGTTATTGACAAGACAACGATGGTGTTCGGCCAGATGAATGAGCCGCCGGGGGCGAGGATGCGCGTAGGCCTGGCGGGCCTTACGATGGCAGAG
>CANRMO010000101.1 GCA_947631755.1 uncultured Lachnospiraceae bacterium
AGGAGACGGAGGAGATTTATTTAAGGGCAAGGTATTATCAGCCAGCAGTGGGGAGGTTTTTGACAAGGGATAGCTATACCGGGGAGAAGGATGAGCCGCTGAGTCTGCATCTGTATACCTACTGTAGCAATGATGGGGTCAATGGATGGGATCCAAGTGGGCATGATGCAATATGGCTGCAATACAGAGACGGTGCAAGTGGATTTGGTCATACAAGTTTAGCGGTTCAGGGAGAGAGAAATAAATGGTATTATTTTTATTGGGGGCACGAGATGATGGATTAGGTCAAATACGGGGTGAAGCTAAAAAAACTGATGAAGAAGTACAGATAACAACATGTTATTATCGTTGGCCACATACACTTTTAAATGACATTAAGGACAAAGTGTTTTGTTATTATGAAAAAGAATTAACAGGACTTATTTATATCAAGGGGAATTTTAAAAAGAGTCATAAAAAAGAAGTTAAGAAACAAAATTATACTATACCTAATACTGGATTTAATTATTTTATGTATTTAATACAAAAAAAGGAAATGAAAAACAGAAGGATTGGTGCGTGTCAGAGTAATAGATAAGAAAGGATAGAGATGAAAAAGAAAATTATTATATAAGGTATCATTTTTTGCACAATTATGTGTATGGGATGTTTTGTATATAATACACAAAAAAAGGAGAAGAAGCAGGATTTAATATTACAGTTGCTGGAGTCAGATGTTCGTGATACGACAGAGCAGCATATTCAGAATATGGAAGAAGTGTACCAGCTTACAAATACACATATTTTGTATCTGGAGGGAAAGAAGAGCCATAAAACAAAATTATGTTATGTAGATAGAAGAGGAAGAGATGAAACAATACTTGTGGAAAATGTAAAGTGTTTTGTTGAACTGGATGGGAAAATATATTATACCAAACTGGATAAAAAGAATGAAATAGATGGCGGTATTTATTGTTACGATATTTCATCGGGGAGAAATAAGACAATTGTTCCAGGTAAGAGGAGTGTACAGTGGTTTTCGCTATATAATAATTCGCTTGTTTTTGTTTATGGAGATGGGATAGGGTTGTTTGATTTAAAAGAGCAAAAGCTTATAAGAATATCAGATTATTTTCCGGGTCTGCCATTTAATGCTGTACTGATGTCAGAATATTTGATGTTTATTCAGGAAACCGGCGATGTGGAATTATTTTCTATAAAAGAAAAGGACTGCCAGATGATAATGGAACGGGATGCGATGTCTCTTGATACAGTGGCATGCATTGGAGATGATTTGTATATCGGGATGAATGCATATATTATAGGTGGTAATTTTAATATAAAAAAATTAGATAAAAACTGGAATGGTTTGTGGAGATTTTCTTTGTCTGACTGGGAAAAGAAGAATCCCAATGCAATGTGTAAAATTTCAGATAAAACAGTACAAAAATTATATGTTTTTAATAATAAATTATATAACGAAAACTATGAAATGATTTTAACACAAGGTGGGTATAATTCTCCGTAGTGGGCATAAGAAAGGAAAAGAATACAAACCTCTTACGGCAACTGAGTTGAAGCAAAAGTATCATAAAAAGTTCAAAAGATAATTAAACAACAAAAATTAAATATTAAAGTTAAAAATATAGGTGGAGCAGCATTACAAGAATCCATGGGATCTGGTTTTTTGAATCCAAGTGGAGAAATAATAAGGAGAAGGGATAGTATAACAAATGACAAGAATTTATATAATTGATCTTGGAAATCGCCAAGAAGAATATGCGGCTGCGTTGGAGTTTATTAAATCTATTGAAAATGAGAGAAATGAAACATTTGAGGAAAGAAAACAAAGAATGATTAAAATAGCAAAAAGAATTAATGTTTTAGTAGTGTGGATATTAATAATCCGGAAGATGTGTGTATTGAAGAGAAATTGAATGATTTTTTGCAGGAGGTATATGAATGTAGTGATGGAGCAGAGAGTAATGGAAATATTCTGGAAGTTGTATCTGGAAAATGTTTAGTTATGGGTGAAAAAAGGGAAAAAATTTGAAGATTCTGTAGGTGTTCCATATATTTATGATTTAAGAGATGGTGGAAAAAAGAGATTATCTAAAAAGGATAGTAGGTGGTGGTATTGCTATTATAATTACCCTATGGATTAAAAAGCAAAGCTTGTAAGTCAAGGGAAAATTGAGGAATAAGTCAAAGAGTATTTGAAGCTTCAAATAGAAATACGTATCTGGAATCTTTAAAAGAGTATAGAGAAGAAAAAAAGCTGGATAAATTGATTGAAATTTTTGAAAAAGAACAGTGGTTTTATTTGGAGAAATGTAAGTATTTTATGTTAGATAACAGATTATCCTGCGTCAGAGCGGAGATCACTCCGTTCTGGCGCAGGGACTGCTTTCTGCATTATATTTAAGGTGCAGGCGGCAGTTTCGGAATAGCTTTAACTGCTGGCAAGTACAAGTTCGTAGTACCTGCCTTTTTTTTGCATCAACTCTTCGTGGCTGCCGTCTTCTAAGATCGTCTGATTGTCAATATAGAGGATCCGGTCGGCGTTTTTGATCGTGGAGAGACGGTGGGCGATGACAAAGCTGGTGCGCCCTTTGAGGACGACCCGCAGCATATCCTGTATCATGCGCTCGGTCTCTGTGTCGATATTGCTTGTGGCCTCGTCAAGAATAATGATTCCGGGGTCTGCCAGGATCAGGCGGGCGAATGAGAGAAGCTGTTTTTCGCCGCCGGACAGCTCTGTTCCCACACTGGAGATCCTGGTCTGGTAGCCGTCTTTTAATTTCGTAATAAACTGGTCCGCAAATACGGTTTTGGCGGCCTCTATGCATTCCTCGTCGGTGGCGTCCGGCCGGGCAAAGCGGATGTTTTCCATAATTGTATCCGTAAACAGGTAGGTGTCCTGCATCATCACGCCGATCCGGCGGTGAAGGGATTCCTGTGTCACCTGCCGGATATCGATGCCGTCCACACAGATCGAGCCGTCATCCACATCGTAAAAGCGGTCTAAGAGACTTACAATCGTGGTCTTTCCGGCGCCTGTGGGGCCCACGAGAGCGACCATCTGGCCGGCCTCGATGTCGAGGGTGAGATTTTTCAGAACCGGATCTTCCGGGCGGTAGCCGAAAGTGACGCCGCGGAAGCTGACCTGTCCCTTGAGGGCAGGCATCTCGCGGGCATCCGGAGAATCTTTCACGAGAGGATCGGTGTCCAGAACATCAAAAATCCGCTCGATATTCGCTGTTGCGTTGGCGATAAACTGCAGCCGCTGGCAGATGATGCACAGACAGGAAGAAAAGGTCGTCATATAGGTGGAGACCGTGACGAGAGCGCCGAGACTTAAGGGGCTCTTTAGTCTTGTAATGATGAAAAGGGCTGTCGCGTATATGACGACGACATTGATAATCCGCACGATTCCGTTGCTCATGGGGAAGAAAGCCTCCCGTATATGGGTCGTCCGGATAAAGGCTGACCAGTAGTGGCTGTTTAGTTCGTCGTGTATGTCCCGATTGAGCGGCTCTCTGTTAAAGGACTTAATGACCTCCAGGCCGCTTATGTCCTCTGCCACAAAGGCGGTGCGGTTTCCGTATTTGTTCCGGTCAACATTAACCCTCCGCTGGAGTGACCTGGCCAGGGCCCAGAGGATGAGAGCCAGCGGGATACTGATGAGGACGACCACACAGGCGAGGCGGATCTCGATGACGCAGACACAGACAAGGCTGAAAAACATAAGGAAGATGTTGTCGATGATGCGAGTCATGTCATTGATAAAGAAATCCGCGATCTCATCGGTGTAATTTGTGATGCGGACCAGTATTTTCCCGGTGGGGCGGCTGTCGTAGTAATCAAAGCTCAGGCTCATCAGCCGCTCAAAGAGATCTTCCCGGAGCCTGCACACGACATTGTTGCCCAGGCGGTTGGAGGCGTAGTTGCAGAAAAAGTTACTCACGGTAAATCCGATGCTCAGCGTGATCCAGATAGAGAGGATGATGGTGGACAGAGATATCATATTGTCCGGGACAATGCCATTCTTTGGGAGAACCCGGTCGATAATGATCTGGTTCAGGGCGGCCGGGATCAGCGAGAGAAGGCTGGACACCACAAGAAGAGCGATCACCCGGATATAGGTCGCCTTGTAGGAGGCGGCATAGGAAATCATTCTCTTAAGCATAAACAGATTAAATTTATTCTGTATGACCTCATCTTCGTAATATAAATTTTTAGCCATGGCTGTTCCTCCTGTTATATTTGAAAGGTATTTTTCCGACACAGTTTTCCTATGCCGGAGAAAATTTCACATTATACTTCGCTTCCGATCTGCTGGCGGTAGACTGCGGCGTATCTTCCGTCTAAGGCCAGCAGCTCTTCAAAGGTTCCCCGCTCGGCGATGGCTCCGTTCTCAAAGAACAGGATCTCATCGCAGTCAGCCAGCGCCGGTGCGCGGTGGGTGGCGATGATCCGGGTCTTATCGCTGCTTGCTTTTTTTATATTTGTAAATATTTTTCGCTCAGTCTCAACGTCCAGTGCACTGGTGCAGTCGTCCAGCACGAGGACCGGGGCGTCTTTGTAAAGTGCTCTGGCAATGGCCACGCGCTGTTTCTGGCCGCCGGAGAGGCCGAACCCCTTTTCGCCGATGACCGTCTCATAGCCGTCCGGGAAAGAGTAGGCAAATTCATCTACTTCCGCCAGCCTGCCGCATTCCAAGATCCGCTCTCTGTTGCCCTCCGGACGGTAAAATTCAATATTAGCGGCAATTGTATTGGAGAACAGAAACACATCCTGCATGGCGTAGCTGTATGTGCGGGCGATCTCGCTCCGGTCAAAGCAGTGAAAATCTTCCCCGTCGATGGAAATGCTGCCGTCGGTGAAATCTGTGAACCCCTGCATAACTTTTAGGAATACAGATTTTCCGCTGCCCGTTTTGCCCATGACGCCGATTTTTTTCCCGTAGGGGATATCGACACTGACATGCTGCAGCAGTTCTTTTTCCTCTGTAATGACAGAGACGTCGGAAAAGGTGATGTGCGGGCGGGCGGAGACGGATTTTTCACCGAATTTCCCGGATACGGGGTCAGGCAGCTCTAAGAGCTGGAAAACTCTCTTGGCGGAGACCTTTGAATCCTGCACATCCCCCAGGATAAACAGGATATCGACAAAGCATCCGGCCATGTTCAGCAGATAGCCGAGGAAGGCAGAGTACTCGCCGTCGGTCATCTGAAAATGGGAGGCCAGATAGATGCTGATGATCATCGTGATCAGCATGAGTATCTGGTCCATGGAATCGTAGAAGAAGAAATAGCGGTATCTCGTTTTGCCAAAGTTCGTGTAAAAGTCCCGGAGATCCCGGCTTTTGTCAGAAAAGCGGCGGTAGCGGTACTTTTCGCCGGCGTAGGCTTTGATCGTGCGGATCCCGTAGATGCTTTCCTGTGCCTCTGTATTCAGGGCCGAATTTTTCTTCCACAGATTGTCATAGTATATGCCACTCTTTTTGATGAAACCTTTTGTGATAAATAGATACGCCACAAAAGTGATGAGCGGGCACACCATGAGCAGGACGCTGGTCCGGAACAGAAAATAAGCTGCCAACACCAGATAAAACACGCAGTCCAGAAGGAATGGAAATGTGGCAACGTAAATGTTGCGCACCCGCGATGTGTCCGAGTTGGCGATGGAGAGGAGCTCTCCATTTGTGTAGTGTTTTAAAATGTCCGGGCCGGTGTGGTTTATTTTTTGTACAATATCTGTGCGCATCTCATTTTCTACTTTGACAGATACATAGTGGATGATGTTCCACCGGGCGTAAAATGTGACAAAGTAGATCCCCATTAAAAGGAAAAAAGCGGCGCTGAGGACAAATAAGATCTGCCACAAATTTTCCGGCGGCAAATCATCGATTAAAAAGGAGAAAATACTGGAGTTTGCCACCGGCCTGCTCCCCAGCGCCGGTTTGATGACCCGGTCTACCATCAGAGATATGATCTGTGGTTCAACGAGCATGATGCCCATGCGGGTCAGGCCGAGAATGGCGCAGACAATAAGCGGTATGTATATTTTTCTGTAATAGCGCAGTGCTTTTATCATATAAGATGTTTTTTCTTTCTTTTTCATGATGATCCCTCGCTTTTATGTTTCTGTCTGTCCTGTTTTTTAAGCTGGATATCAGTATAGCGCAGATGTGGGCAGAACGCAAGAAACTTGTGGTTTAATAAAAGATTAATTATACAAAATGAAAATCTGGATGTAAGATTTTTGTAAGATTTTCATTCATATTTTTAAAAGGACTCTGAGTTATGATATACTGGTATTCAAAAAGTGAGAGAAAGGAACCGGAATGGAGATGGAGAGAATACGGATACTCGTGGCTGACGATGACAGGGAGATTGTGGCGGCCATAGCCAAGATGCTGGAGAGGGAAGGGTACGAGGTGGTACGGGCCCACAATGGCAGAGAGGCGCTGGACGCTGTGGTGCGGGAGAAGATACATTTAATCTTAATGGATATCATGATGCCGGAAATGGATGGGTTGTCGGCGACTATGAAAATCCGCGAGGAGAAAAACATACCGATCATCTTATTGTCGGCGAAATCGGAGGAGAGTGACAAAATCCTCGGGCTCACTATGGGGGCGGATGATTATGTCACGAAGCCATTTTCCTCCCAGGAACTGACCGCCAGGGTGAAATCCCAGCTCCGCCGCTACATGAGCCTGGGAGATATCCGCGGGGCAGAGGGCAGCCGCCGGATACAGATCGGGGGACTGCTTCTAAATGTGGAAGAAAAGCAGTTGTATGTGGACGGGGATCCGGTGAAACTGACAGCTACGGAATACAAAATCGTGAAACTGCTGATGGAGAATGCGGGCAGGATCTTTTCGGCGGAGGAGATTTATGAGCGCGTGTGGCGCGAGGATGCGTACTCGGTGGAAAATACGGTGATGGTCCACATACGCCGCATCCGCGAAAAGATTGAGATCAACCCGGGAGAACCAAAATATTTAAAGGTGGTGTGGGGAATTGGCTACAAAATGGAGAGAGAAAGTTTCTAAAAATATTATTCAAAGGATAAACGGCGTTCTGCTCTGGCTGGGGCTGTATCTGGCACATGTTGGATTTCTGGCCGTGGATTATTTTAACATGGGGGGAAATGCTCCCCTTTATGCAGCGGCAGCCGGTGTGATCTTGGCGGGATGTGCGCTGTCGGTATATTTTGTGATCCTGCCAGATACGGTGCGTGTGCCGCACTATTTTGAGACAGTGGCGGCTGAAATCCTGTCCGGTTTTCTGGCATATTATACCCATCTGACACATGCTTCGCTGGATGCCGGGGGAATGCCGGGTTTATTGGCGGTCTGTGCGTGCTTTGCCACCTATCTGCTTGTCTTTGTGCATGGGGTCCGCATGCTCATCCTAAAACTGGTGAGAGGGGAGACCTCAGTGGAAAACTGGGGAGTGTGGAGAGCAAAGGACTATATAGGGCGCCGTGTGACAGGGGATGGGGTGCTGGGAGAGGGGCTTTGCGGGGAAGAGGACAAAAGGGCGGAGAGAAAGCGGACGCTTTTTGCCGCTGGGTTATGTTTTCTCTCGGCCGTGCTTTTTGCCATGGGCTATATGTGGCTCTGCCACAGCAATTTCCTGAGCGTTCCGAGTATTTATACCCCCTATGATTTTTTGCAGGGGATTATGTATAACTCGGTTTATCTGCTTGTGATCTTTCCTGTTGTCCTGTTTTTCTGGACGCTGCACACATTCCGCCGGGCAGAGAAGGTAAAGCTGCGCCGCATGGAGGAACTTGAGGAGGAGAGACAGAGGAGAGCGGAGCGGATGAAGTTAGAGCTCATTACAAATGTGTCCCACGATCTCCGGACTCCCCTGACTTCTATCATCAGTTATATAGAGCTGCTAGAGGGCGAGGAGATGTCTGATGTGGCAAAAGATTATGTGAAGGTGCTGGCGGATAAGTCCGGCCGGTTAAAGAAGATGATAGAGGATGTTTTTCTTTTGTCTAAGGCGTCCAGCGGAAATCTTTCTGTCCGGCGGGAGCAGGTGGATCTGAGAAAATTGATGATCCAGACGCTCGCGGATATGCGGGATCAGATAGAAAATTCCCCGGTGGAGGTTATGGCAGTTCCTGTCTGCCCGGAGCGGCCGGTAATTGTGGAGAGCGATGGGGAAAAACTGTATCGCGCGCTGCAGAATCTGGTGGAAAATGCGCTGAAATATGCCAGGCCCGGGACAGCAGTATCCGTTCTGTGTGACGGCGGGGACGGTGAGCCATCCTTTATCCGTGTCACAAATGAGGCCGGGTATGAGATGGATTTTAGCAAAGAGGACATCATGGCACGCTTTGCGAGGGGGGATAAGGCCCGGAGTGAAGAGGGCAGCGGGCTGGGACTTGCGATCGCCGG
>CANRMO010000102.1 GCA_947631755.1 uncultured Lachnospiraceae bacterium
AAAGGAAATGGGGCACTCGGGGCATCGGTTGATGAAGTCGCTGTGCAAGAGATTTGAGACATGCTACCAGCTGAAGATAGGTGTCCCGGACGTCTCTGTTTTTGTGGATAAATATGTGAGGCATTACAGCGTTCTGGGGATCCGTCTCCGGTCATGGGAGTCCCTGGAAAATCTCTGCATGGTGCTCTCTATGATGACAGGGCTGGGGGGCGCGGTCTATGCCATGGCAGAGGGACTTGCGCCGGACATCATATACGGCAGCCTGCTGGCGGGTGTATTCGGAAACGGCATACTTCTGGCATTTGAGTGTTTTTACAACATACGCAATAAGAGGGAGCTGTTGCAGACGGATATGGTGGATTTTCTTGGGAATATCTATAAGCCGAGACTGGAAAATGAGACATTCCACGTAGAAATGATGGAGGAATACCGGCAGGAGTATTTTAAAGAGGAACCGGATAAAAAGGATAATGTAGTTAATTTTCCGCCAAGGGAGCCGAAAAAAGGGAAGATCCGGCCGGTGGAATTTACAAAAGAAGAGGAAGAGATAATCAGGGATGTGATCCGGGAGTATATGGGGTAAATGTCATAATTCAGAGGGTTGTCTCATGTCCTGTTGTATTTTATGCCGCCCCTTTGGGACACAATTGGTATTAATGGCATAATATAGTAGGAAAGATAAGTAAAAGGTTTTTGATATTATGACAGATATTACTCCGGGAATGATATTTGCGGACATACTGAGAAATGACAGCCCAGAGGCAGCGGCATGGATTCGCGGAAATGCGCAGTACCCTCAGCTGAGCGGTATTGTAAAGTTTTTTTCCACTCCCTATGAGGGTGTATTGGTAGAGGCCGAAATCTTTGGGCTGCCCCATATTGTGACAGAATTTTCATCCAGGTTTTATGCCATGCACATACATGAGACGGGTGACTGCACTCTGCCCTTTGACAAGACGGGTGGGCATTATAATCCGGCAAATGAAGCGCATCCGTACCACGCAGGGGATCTGATACCGCTCATGGAAAATCAGGGTTATGCCTGGCTCTCTTTTTACGACAGACGTTTTGATATATCTGAAATTGTGGGCAGGAGTGTTATTATCCACAAAATGGCAGATGATTTTATGACACAGCCGTCAGGGAATGCAGGGGAAAAAATCGGCTGCGGCGTGATAAACACTTTTTAGGCAATGGGGCCAAAGCATAAAACTCAAAACCGGCTTACCATCATTTTTACTTCGTCGGGCCGCTCAATAATTTTAAAACGGCAGGCAATTTTTGATTTTTTTTTGTACACATTTATAAAATCCATGTTTTCATCTCCATGGGATTCAGTGTCAACAGAGAATGTGCACTGATTTACCCGGTAATCATAATTTACAGTGGCCAATCCGCCGTAGTACAGATAACTCTCTGCCCCGTATTTGTAACTTAAGCCGAAGATGACCAGCTCAGACAGGGAGATCATCCACATGACCGGAAATGAGACAGAGTATGAGAGAAAAAGGGGGGATTTAAGCGAATACATAAAGGCGATAGGGCACAGGATGGAGGCGAGCAGCGCCCATCCGAGCTGGATATAATTTGTCTTTCTGGAATACATCTGGGATTCCAGCCGGATTCCCAGTGATGGATTGTTCTGGATATCTTTCATTGCCCGGTATCCGCATATTGTAGAATACACATTTATAGACGCTGTAATAAAATAATATGTTACGAGCGAAAACCACAGTATCAGCCAGATCATAAAATACCCCCTGTCTCATTTGCCGATTACAAAGTGAAAATCTTTCCCCAGGCATTTTCACCCTTTTCCTTTCTGCTCTCCAGTGTGCCGTTATCAAATATTTTTTTTGCGTGGCCCTGTATCAAAAGATTATTTAGTCTGTATGCTATATCTTCACGGCATTTTTATATATCATACCATACTATATTATTTCGGTCAAAAGAAACCTCTTTTGTTTTCATCCAGTCTTTTTTACAGGTTGACAGAGGGATTTCCTGGAAGTATAATTTAATCATGAGAAGAGCTGCCGCAGATGGTCTCTGTTCCGCGGACGGCAGCCGGAGTGCGAGCGGGAGCGGAAGGATTTCCTGTACCGTGCCCGCAGGGTTTGTGCGAGCGCTGTACTCACAGATCCTCACACGAAAATTATCAGCGCAGAAATGAGGAAAAGAATGGGAAAACATGTAACATTTGATTATTCACTTGCCTCTGGATTTATCCGTGACGATGAGATCAAATCCATGGAGGCTGCCGTGGCAGCGGCGAGAGAAACGCTGGAGAGCAAGAGCGGTGCGGGGAATGATTTCCTTGGGTGGATCGACCTTCCGGTAGATTATGATAAGGAAGAGTTTGCCAGGATCCAGAAAGCGGCAGAGAAGATCCAGTCGGATTCGGAGGTTCTTATCGTGATCGGTATCGGCGGCTCCTATCTTGGGGCCCGGGCGGCAATTGAATTTTTGCGCCACTGCTTTTACAACAGTGTGGACAAATCGGTGCGGAAGACACCGGAGATCTACTATGCGGGGAACAGCATTAGCGGTACTTATCTGTCCCAGCTGATTGAGACGATCGGCGATCGTGATTTTTCGGTAAATGTCATCAGCAAGTCCGGGACTACTACGGAACCGGCCATCGCGTTCCGCATATTCAAGGAAATGCTGGAAAATAAATATGGCAGGGAAGAGGCGGCGAAAAGAATTTATGCCACGACTGACAGGGAGAGGGGAGCCCTGAAAGGCCTTGCCACAGAAGAGGGATATGAGACATTTGTTGTGCCGGATGATGTGGGCGGACGTTTCTCTGTACTTACGGCTGTCGGACTTCTGCCGATCGCTGCCAGTGGGGCGGATATCACAAAACTTATGGAGGGCGCTCAGAGCATGCGAAAGCTCTGTCTGGAGACTCCGATTGAGAACAATGATTCTATTATGTATGCCACCGTCCGCAATATTCTTCACCAGAAAGGAAAAGATGTGGAGGTATTGGCAAATTACGAGCCGATCTTCCACTATGTCAGCGAGTGGTGGAAACAGCTCTACGGGGAGAGCGAGGGTAAAGACCAGAAGGGTATTTTCCCGGCCTCTGTCGATCTGACGACAGACCTCCACTCCATGGGACAGTTTATCCAGGACGGCTCCCGCATTATGTATGAGACGGTTATGGAATTGGAGCAGCCTGCACTGGATATCACACTGAAAGAAGAGCCAAAGGACTTAGATGGGCTGAATTACCTGGCTGGCAGAACAATGGATTTTATCAATAAAAATGCCATGAAAGGTACGCAGCTGGCTCACACGGACGGCAATGTGCCAAACCTGGTGATTCGTGTTCCGGAACAGAATGAGTTCTATCTCGGTGAGCTGTTTTATTTCTTTGAGTACGCCTGTGGCATAAGCGGTTATATCCTCGGGGTGAATCCGTTTAACCAGCCGGGTGTGGAGAGCTATAAGAAAAATATGTTTGCCCTGCTTGGAAAACCGGGGTATGAGGATCTGAGTAAAGAACTGAAAGCAAGACTTGGCTGATCGCCGGATACAATAAAAGAGCCATGCAGGCGCATGGCTCTTTTTATAAATGCTGTTAGAATTATTCTGCTTCGATAGCACCTGTAGGACATGCTGCTGCACATGAACCACAATCTAAGCATGCAGACGCATCAATCTCATAATGAGCATCGCCCTCAGCAATCGCCCCTGCCGGGCACTCAGATGCGCATGAACCACAGCTAATGCAGGAATCTGTAATTTTATAAGCCATTTCTATATCCTCCTTTTATAGAATTAATAAATCTACAAACATGATAATACAATTTGATGAAAAAAACAAGTCCTAAATATAGGTTTTACGTGGGAAATGCTGGCCGGATCAGTAAATGCCATTTAATTCCTGGTATAATGTTTTTGCGTAGGTATCGGTCATGCCGCTGATGAAATCGTTGATCAGCAGCAGCCGGTAATACAGCTTTTCCTCTTCGCTTTTTGCTTCCCGGGATTCCAGTTTATAATTTTCTACATAATTATCCGGCAGCAGGCGGATCAGTTTCTCGTCGCGCTCACTGGGCCTGCGCCGCGCTCTTTCTTCATCAGGTAGTGATGGCGGGCACTTGTAATCATAATATAAAATGGCGTGTACGAATTTATCAAGCAGAAAAGACAGAACGGTGTCCGCCGCCAATTCCAATTTTAAAATGCGCGGCTGTGGGAAAATAAACCGTTTCATGGCGCCTTTCAGGATTTTTAGGGAGTATTCATGGTTTGTTCCGTTCATGATTTCGCCTGTATGAGTTCCGGCCATGAGCTGGTCATAATTCGACTTAAAACCATAAAATGCACAGTAAGTGAACCAGTCCCGCACGTAGTCGAGCCAATTCTGCATGGCGTATAAATCCTGGTTTTCTACCTTTTTTTCCGCTCCTTCCGCAGGATTTTTGTGAAGGTTTGCCAATTCGCCAAACAGTTCTTCAGTATATTTTTTCTGATAATCCCCCATCTCCGGTTTAAATTTTTTGAGACTCTCATTGAGATAATCGATAAATTCATCTAATGTAAATAAACCCTTTTTGTATCCGTCCTCTAAATCCGCTGTGGCATAGGCGATATCATCGGCCGCCTCAAGCAGATAGGTCAGGGGATGTCTGGATACAGTTCCTTCTTTTTGTGTGCCGGTTTTTTTCGTGATTGCATCAAAATTATCTTTATCTCCCTGGAAATAACCCATCTTGTGATATTTGATATCTTTGTTCTTCTTATCTTTTTCCCCGGAAGAACAGGGATATTTTATAATGGTGTTCAAGACGGCATTCGTTAAATTCATCCCGTGGTCATTGTTAATAAAAGGAAGTTTTGTCAGAAGACGAAATGCCTGCGCATTGCCCTCAAAATTGCACAGATCCTTGTATTTCAATGATTCCGGTTCCAATAGGCCGGTCAATGTGCTTTTGCCAAAATAAATATTAGGGCAGTTCGTTTTATACCAATCTCCGATCACTGTTTCGCCAAAATGTCCGAATGGCGGATTGCCAATATCATGGAGCAGTCCCGCACACATAAGAACTTCTGAGATGCCATCGGTGTATATTTTGCTTCCCTCTTTTTGGGATTTTTCGATCAAAAGTTTCTCTGTGGCTTTCCCCAGTTCTTTTGCTATCGATGCCACCTCCAGGGAGTGTGTCAGCCTGGTTCTCACAAAATCACTGCTGTCTAAGGGGAAAACCTGTGTTTTGTCCTGCAGGCGGCGGAAAGATGCACTGGAGATAATCCTCCTGTGATCTTTTTCAAATTCGCTGCTCTTAAATTTTATGTCTTTAAATGAGCTGTTGGGATTATTCCACAGCCTGTCGGTTGATAAAAGTGTTTTCCAATCCATAGATTGTTTCCTCCTGATTATTTTTGTGTGTTTACATTATTATAATACCCGGGGCCTGCCCTCACTTAGCTGCCGGTATCAGGGACTGTAACAGCAGAACCGCCAGCAGCACCGGGGCGATAAAGCGGATCATGCCCACGTATAATTTTTTCCGTCCAAAGCGGCTGTCCGTTTTCTCGACCTCGTCAATAATAAATGCCGGTTTTGCGACCCAGCCAATCAGAATACAGGTTCCGATGGCGACGACGGGCATAAAGCAGTTATTGCTGATATAATCCATGATATCAAGGAGCTGCGCAGTGTTTCCGTTTGGCAGGGGCAGCTCGAAATACCATTTGTTATAGCCAAGGCAGACGGCGAACCCGGCGACGAGGGCGATGGCGGTTTCCAGGACTGCGGCTTTTATCCGGGTGAGGTGAAACTGGTCCATAAGAGAGGATACAATAGCTTCCATCACGGATACCGCGCTGGTAAGCGCCGCAAACAATACCATAGCAAAAAACAGGATCCCCACAATCCGGCCCGCCATCCCCATTTCAGAGAAGACTTTAGGCAGCGACACAAACATCAGCCCCGGTCCGGAAGATTCCATCCCCTGGCTGCCCATAAAGGTATAGACTGCCGGGATGATCATTACACCGGCCAGAAAGGCGACAATAGTGTCGAAAATCTCAATCTGGTTAATAGATTTCATGAGATTGGCGTCATCCCTGACATAAGAGCCGTAGGTGATCATAATGCCCATGGCCACGCTCAGGCTGAAAAACAGCTGTCCCATGGCGTCAACCAGGACAGTGAAAAAGGAGCGCAGGGTCAGTCCCTTAAAGCTTGGGATAACATAGATCATAAATCCCTCCAGTCCGCTCCGTGCAGTGCCGTCCGCGTCTGTGTGGTGGATTGTCAGAGAGAATATGGCAATCCCGATTACCAGCAGTAAGAGCAGCGGCATAAGGATTTTGGAAAAGGATTCAATCCCCTTATTGACACCGCGGATAACGACAAAGGCCACCATTCCCAGAAAGACGATCATGAGAGCGGCAGGCATGAACTGCTGTGTGATGTAACCGGTAAAATAACCGTCAGCTGCTATTGCGGAGGTGTCTTCTGTGAGGTAGGCCAGCAAATATTTCACAACCCAGCCGCCGATCACGCAGTAGTAGGGAAGGATAATGACGGGGACAAGGCTGGCCAGAATACCGAGAGGCTTCCATTTCCGGGAGATCTGCCCGTATGCGGTCAGGGGGCTCTGTTTCGTTTTTCTCCCGATGGCAATTTCCGTGGTGAGAAGTGTAAAACCAAAGGTAAGTGCCAGAATCAGATAGACGGCCAGAAACAGGCCGCCCCCATCTATGGCTGCCAGATAGGGAAAGCGCCAGATGTTGCCGAGTCCCACCGCGCTTCCCGCGGCGGCGAGGACAAAGCCGATGGAACCGGAAAAAGAATTACGTTTGTGTTTGCTGTTCATATGCAATCTCCTTTTATAATTTATTTAGAAGTATAGCATAGCTGGAAACAGATTTCCAGAGAAATGGAGAAAGAGGCGGAAAGTTCTTAAAAATTGCCGGGATTTGACAGTTGTGGAAATCCTGTGATAAAATAAGCCGAAACAGGGGAAACTTGTTTTGGAATCAATAATTTGTATTTTAACAAAGTGTCCGATGGAGGAAAAAAATGATATTTATCGAATATCCTAAATGCAGCACATGCAAAAAGGCAAAGAAGTGGCTGGAGGAAAACAAGTACCAATTTGAGGAGCGGAATATTAAAGAGGACAATCCGACGGCTGAAGAATTGAAGGAGTGGCATGAGAAGAGCGGACTTCCCATTAAGAGATTTTTTAACACAAGCGGTATGGTGTACCGTGAGATGGGACTGAAAGATAAGCTCGGACAGATGAGTGACGAAGAAAAATATGAACTGCTGGCCTCGGACGGTATGCTGGTAAAGAGACCGATCCTTTTGGATGGCGACAGGGTGTGTGTCGGCTTCCGTGAGTCAGAATGGGAGCGCTGACCGGACAGTCCGGCGGCCGGGCGATTTTTCCGGGTGATCTTCAGGATAGATCACCCTATAGGTTCTGCTTTGAGAGAACAGAGGCAGGGGGGATCCGGATTTTACGCGCTTTTGGTGTGTCGCCGCAAGTGGAGGTGCCGGACCAGATTGACGGCACTCCTGTGACGGAGATCGGTGATTACTGTTTTTCGGATTCGCCCAGGGCGGAAATGGCGCATTTTGAAATTCCCGCCTATATGCGGGAACTCTCCGGGGCATATGTGGAGGGCATTTCCCTGCCGGACACGGTTGTCCGGGTGGGAAATCTGGCGTTTTACAATTGTACATCTCTTGGCGCGCTCCGAGCCGGGGCAGCTTTGACGGAATTGGGGAGCGATGCCTTTATGAATTGCTTCCGTCTCCGGGAGATCTATCTCCGTAGCAGGATAGATGAAAAAAGTGGGCTGAAACAGATTCTCAGCCAGAGATCGTCGGATACCCATGTGATATTTGAGAGCGGGGGAGAAGTGCAGGGGGAATTGTTTTTTCCCGAATATTATGAAGTCCATGATGAGATCGGGCCGGCCCACATTTTCTCTATGAATATAAGCGGCGAGGGGTTCCGGGCAAGACAGTGCTTCCGGGACGGGGTTGTGCAGCTTTCGGATTATGATGAGGTGTTCGGGCGGGCGTGTGCAGAGGAGAGCCCGCGGACTCTGTGCCGCATGGCGTTGTACCGGCTGCGCTGTCCGGTGTCACGGGAAATAATAGAAAAAAGAGAATCCGGCTGGCTGGAATTTGTGCTGGGGCACGGTTTTTTGTCGGCGGAGGGGCGGTCGGAGGCGGCCCGGCTGGCGGCAGAGAGAGGGTGGACAGAAGGGGTGGCTGCCCTGCTTTTGCAGAGAGGGGATTTAAGGCAGGGAGAGAGATATTCTCTTGACGGGTTATGAGAGGAGGCGCTCATGGGAAAGCACATTCAGACCCAGACAGAGTGGGAAGAG
>CANRMO010000103.1 GCA_947631755.1 uncultured Lachnospiraceae bacterium
CCCTTTCCGGCGGCTGTGACTTCTCCAGCCAGTGTTCCGAAATGATTATTTTTCCCCGGATAGACCATCTGTGTCCGGTCGCTCTCAAACAGAAACCCCCGGCAGAACCCGCCGCGGTTATACAAATCCTGACACCGCCTGAAATCCTGCCACAATCCGCTCTCTTTATTCTGTTTGAGCTCCTCGAAATATTCCCGTCCCTCTTCCTCATAAATATTTACATATTTCCGGTACAGATATGCGACAAAAGCACTGTACTCCTTATTCTTCATCCGCCCCTCGATCTTAAAGGAATCAATTCCCGCATCCACAAGTTCCGGGATATCCGTCAGTGTGCAGAGATCCTTTGTGCTGAGAACATATCCGTCCCCATAAGGCGTGTGGAACGGGAGACGGCAGGGCTGGGCGCACATGCCGCGGTTGCCGCTCCGCCCGCCGATCACCTGGCTCATCAGACACTGCCCCGAATAACAGTAACAGAGAGCGCCGTGCACAAACACCTCAATCTCCAGGTCCGTCTGCCCCTTTGCCTCCCGTATCTCTTCTATCGTCAGTTCCCGCGCCGGCACATAACGGGTTACGCCAAAGGGCCTAAAAAGCTCTGCCTCATTCCCGGAAAACAGCGTCATCTGTGTGCTGGCGTGAAGATCCATACCGGGAAAATTATCGCATAAAAAAGAGAGGACACCTATATCCTGTACGATACATGCATCCAACCCAGCCTCATAGAGAGGAGCGATCAGCGGGAACAGCTCCTCCTCAAGCTCTCTGTCTGTCAGAAGCGTGTTCACCGTGAGATAAATTTTTTTGTTTCTCAGATGAGCGTATGTCAGCGCTCTCTGTAGCTGCTCTGTGTCCGGATTGTCCGCAAACGCCCTCGCGCCAAACTGGCGTGCGCCGACATATACAGCATCCGCTCCCATATCCAGAGCGCCGTAAAGACTTTCCAGTGACCCCGCCGGGGCCAGAATCTCAATGTTTTTTCCCATATATTACCGCTTATTTTTCAGCTTTGTCTCCAATTCTATAATTTTCTTTTCCGAGGATTCCAGAGATGTCTCAAGTGCGTCTCTGTCCGTCTCTAATTTTTTGACTTTTTCCTGCAGATCAATGATCTCATGTTTCATTTCCAAAACCATTTTATCTTTCAATTGATTTTCACTGCGGTATTCACCGGCTTTTCTGTTCTGCTTATAATAATCATCTGCAATATTAATAGCCAGCAGGACATTTCTCATCTCGGGATTCAGCCGCTGGTAAGAATCCCTTTTTTTGAACTCTGAAATCTTCCGATTGATATAAGCCGCAATTTTGTGAAGATACTCATCGCTCTCAAAGCCGCATATCGTGTATTTTCTGCCATCAATCAGTACTTCTGTCACATTTCTGTTTTTCATCCATCGATCACCTCAGTGAAATTTATGGGCATATGCCCCAACAATTTGATATCAGTATACATGAAATATCACGATTCGTCAAATTTTAATCCAAAGTGCAGATATGCTTTCTCTGTCACCACACGGCCCCGGGGAGTGCGGGCGATCAGGCCGTTCTGGATCAGATAGGGCTCGTATATGTCCTCAATCGTCCCGCTGTCCTCTCCGATACTGATGGCCAGTGTGTCGATCCCGACAGGACCGCCCTTAAACTTGTTGATCATCGTCATGAGGAGCGCCCGGTCTGTATTATCCAGCCCCAGCTTGTCCACCTCCAGAAGATCCAGGGCATAATCGGCCACCTCGAGCGTAATGACGCCATCGTATTTTACCTCTGCGAAATCTCTCACTCGTTTCAAAAAACGGTTTGCCAGCCGCGGAGTTCCCCGGGAACGCCTGGCAATCTCTGTGGCGCCCTCTTTTTCAATCTTTACATGAAATACTTTCGCCGACCGCAAAATGATCTCCGTCAGTTCCTCCACTGTGTAGAACTCAAGGCGGTGGACAACGCCAAACCGGTCGCGCAGGGGCGCAGTCAGCATTCCAGCCCTTGTCGTCGCCCCCACCAGGGTAAACCGGGGGAGGTCAAGGCGGATGCTCTTTACCGACGCCCCCTTTCCGATCACGACATCAATCACATAATCTTCCATGGCCGGATACAAAACCTCTTCCACCTGGCGGCTCAGCCGATGGATCTCATCTACAAAAAGCAGGTCCCCATCCTGGAGATTGCTCAGAATAGACGCCATCTCCCCCTGTTTTTCGATCGCGGGGCCGGACGTGACCTTCAGGTTGACATCCATTTCATTGGCAATGATACCGGCCAGCGTCGTTTTCCCCAGCCCCGGCGGGCCGTATAAGAGAACGTGGTCCAGCGCCTCTCCCCTTGCTTTTGCCGCCTCAATATATACTTTCAGCTTTTCTTTCGCTTTGCTCTGTCCGATGTAATCCGTCAGAAATTTGGGGCGCAGGCTATTTTCAATCTTATAGTCCTCGTCCATGATCTCCGTCGATATCATCCGCTTCTTCACATTGATCCCCCCGTCTCAGAGTATCGTGACGATCAAGCCGTCCTCACATATACCTCAGGCTGTTTTTCAAAATCTCTTCTACCGTCATCTCCGGCGTAATCTTAACACTGCGGACGGCCGACGCCGCCTCCGACGCCGAATATCCCAGCGCCACAAGTGCCTCCATCGCTTCGTTTCTGGCTGTCCCCGCACCATTTCCAAAAGAACTGCCGGATCCCCCGGCCCCGGAGTTAAGCACATCCTCCAGACTGCACTTATCCTTTAATTCCAAAATGATCTTGCTCGCTGTCTTGCCGCCGATACCGGGCGCTTTCGAGATTGCCTTTGCGTCATCCGACAAAACCGCCAGCTTCAAAGCTTCTGTGTCCATCACCGTCAGGATCGCGAGAGCCCCTTTCGGCCCGACACCGTTTACTGTGATCAGCAGGCGGAACATATTGAGCTCATCCTGTGTCAGAAAACCATACAACTGCATCACATCTTCCCGTATGTGCATATATGTATGTATTTTCACCTCTGTTCCCGGGGCAGGCAGCTCCCGGACGACCGACCCTGGCACAAAAATCTCAAAGCCAATGCCCTGGTTGTCCACATAGATCCGTTCCCCGGCTATCTCATCTAAAATTCCTTTTATAAATGCGATCAAAGTTCAACCTCCCTCATACCAGCGTTCCAAAAACCTGTAAAAAATGCTGGAATGCCTTTTTCCAGAGCGGCCGGTTTTCCCACTCCTCATACGAAATTTCTCTGCTCTCTTTAAACGCTCTGTCAAAATCTTCCTGCACTTTCTCTATAAATTTTTCATCATAGACCCAGACCCCGTTTTCATAGTGCAGATAAAAACTCCGGTAGTCCATATTAATAGTCCCCACAATAGCGCAGTGCTCATTCATGATCACCTTCGAGTGAACAAACCCTGGCCGATACTCATAAATCCGAATCCCGTTTTCCAAAAGAACCCCGTAATTGTACTCTGTCATGAGCTTGACATGCTTCTTATCCGGCACAAAAGGCGTCAGGATCCGGACATCCACCCCCCGCCTCGACGCCTCGAGAAAGGTCTCCACCATGGCCTCCTCCAAAATCAGATAAGGCGTCATGACATAGAGTTTTTTCCCCGCATACTGGATCATCTGTTTATAGGAATTTCCCACGAAAGAACTGGGGCCCAGCGCGGGGCCGTCCCGCAAGACATGACAGTACATGTCACTCTCCGGAAATTTTTTCGTCGGGCGGTATCTGTCATAATCAATCCTTTTCGACGGTACACACACGGTCCACAACTCCAGAAATGTAATAGTCATGGCCCACACGGCGTCTCCCTCCAACCGGATACCAGCGTCTTTCCAGACGCCAAAGCGGTCGATCAGGTTAGCGTATTCATCCGCGATATTAAAGCCGCCTGTATAGGAAATATTGCCGTCGATCACGATGATCTTCTGGTGGTCCCGGAAGTTCATGTAGAGGCGGCTCACATATTTGTGTATCTGGTTAAACACCTCAACCTCAAAGCCCTCCTGCCTGAGAGCCGCGGCAAATTTCCAATCCGTCCGAAACAGCGCGCCAAAATCATCATAGAGAAATTTCACCTCTACGCCCTCATCAATTTTCCGTTTCAGTATATCGTGCAGTTTATCCCATAAAGATCCCTCGGCGACAATAAAAAATTCAATGAATATAAACCGTTTTGCCCGCTCCAGATCCTCAAAAATATCCTCAAAGGCCTCCTCGCCAAACTGATAATACCGGGCGGCATTATTTTTGTAAATGGGCGCCCCCTCTGCCTGCATATAGCGGGACATGCGGGAACTGACGGGATGTTTTGCCGCAAATTCACATAACAGCTTCTCATCAAAATCCAGCTGCCTGTCTACTTTCCTGATCTGATCCTTGATCTTCTGGTTCAGCTTATTCCGCTTCCCGATTTTCCCCCACAGCGCAAACATGACGTACCCGGAAATTGGCAGGACAACAATGATACAGAGCCAGGCAAATTTATATGACATACTTCTATTGTCATTTGTCAGGGCCAGTATCCCGAGGATTCCCAAAAACTCTACTAAAAAATAAAACCAGGCCGTGTACTGGCGCAAAAACATGGGGAGCAGAAGAATAATCGCAAATTGAGCCGCCACAAGAAGGGCTACCACAAACGCCCAGACAAAACCACTCAGTCTGCTCTGTACCCTTCCCTTTAACCCCTTTAAGTATTTTTTATCTTTTAACCGCTCCTGAATCTCCATCCCAGCCTCCATTTAAACGACATGAACTTCAACAAAAGTTATTGTATCACATTTTACGGATTTGCAACACACTTTTTTTTGTGTATAATGAAACGTATATAATCCTATTGTCAAGAGGAGGTTATCCCATGCAGGAATTCAGGCAGTCCATTGAATATGACAGCCGCACATTGGCAAATAGTATAAAGGCTCTCCCCTTTCCGGGGGAGCAGGTCTGCTTTTTTGACATTGAGACTACCGGCCTGTCCCCGCAGGTCTCCTCGGTCTATCTGATTGGCGCCGCCTGGTCTGAGGGAAATTCTTTTCATCTGATACAGTGGTTTGCCGATGACTATACAAGTGAAAAGGCCCTATTGGAATCCTTTGCCTCCTTTGCCGGGGCATTCCGCGCCATTGTACACTACAATGGCTCTACTTTTGACATCCCCTATCTCGAGAAAAAATATAAAGAGCACAATGTCCCCTCCCCCTTTTCCTCTATGGAAAGCCTGGATCTTTACCGGGAGATACGCCGGCAGAAAGTGTGGCTTTCTTCCTCTGACCGGAAGCTGGCCACCATGGAAAAACTGCTCTCTTTCCGGCGGCAGGACTGCTACACCGGAAAAGACTGCATTGACCTCTACACTAGGTTTATGCATAAAAAATTCTTCCGCGATACACAGGCAGAAGTGTTGAAAAAAAATCTGCTGCTGCACAATCACGACGATCTGATAGGAACTTTGATCTGCAGCCAGTTTTTATACTACACCCGGTATCACGAAAAAAATCCTGGCTTTATCAGAAAAGATAACCAGATCCAGATCACAGATTACATAGAGGGCGTTTTCCCCATACAATGGGAGAAAGAGAGCGAATGGTGGAAGATTCACTTTTATGGAAATAAAATACAGGTGGATCTCCCGCTCTATAACGGTACTCTGTACCATTTTTACAGAGACTACAAAAATTATTATTATCTGCCAGAAGAAGATGCCGCCATTCACAAAAGTGTCGGCATCTATGTGGATCCCAGCCGCCGTGAAAAAGCAACGGCGGCCAACTGCTATACAAAAAAGACAGGGACATTCCTCCCTCTCCCATGCAGATTCACAGAAGAGTCCACGCCTTTATTTCGGAAAGAGCGCAAAGCCCGGGATTCCTATCTGTACTTCGACCCACAAAATCCCACCCTGGACAAAAAGACAATGGGCCAAATACTCTCGCATTGCATCACCAAATGATCGGGAAATATTTTACTTCCACCATTTATAAACAAAAAATCCAATCGCCGCAACCAGGCACTCTGTGGCCGGATAGGCGAGCCATACGCCTGTCATCTGCCATAGCGCAGACAGCAGAAATGCCATCGGGATAATGAGGGCCAGCCCTCTGAGAACAGACAGGATATGGGCGGGCAGCGGTTTTTCAACCGAGGTAAAATATGTCGCCAGCAGAATATTATAACCGACAAAAACAGAGGACGTAAAATAGAGCTTTAATCCAGCCACCGCAATCTGCTGTAACGCCATGTTTTTTTCTGTGTTGAACACCGATGCCACCGGCTGTGCAAAAATAAATATCAGTGCATATATAACGACCGATATAGACAGCACGGCCGTCAGAGAGTACTTCATCAACTGCTGTATCCCTTTCTCATCATTCTGTCCGTGCGAATTACTGATAAGTGGCTGGACGCCCTGTGCGATCCCCGTGTAGACCGCAACGGCCACAAGCGACAGATTGGCGATCACGCCGTAGGCGGCAACCCCCGTATTCCCCTTTAATCGAAGAATGATCGCATTGAAAGTAATCATCACAATCCCGGATGAGATCTGTGCGAGAAAAGACGGAAACCCAAGTGACAATTCCTGTCCCACGATGGAAGCGCTCCAAAAGTATTTTTCTTCCCGATACAATGTCGGCACATCACCGTCATACTGATGACCGGAGAGAGATCTGTGGCAAAAATAGCCCCGAAAATCCCCATTTTCAGAGGAAAAATAAAAATATAGTCCAGCAGGATATTTGAAAAATTTCCTATGAGCATTGCCGTCATCGACAATCTCGGAGCATTATCATTTCTCACAAAACAGAGAAAAATATCATTCAAAATAAAGGCGGGCGCAAAAAGCAGCAGCCACCGCAGATAAGTGTCTGTCATGTTCAGCACATCCGCGTCTGCCCCCATGAGAAGAGCAAGATGTTTTGAGAAAAAAAGCCCCGCCAAAAAAAATACTGCCGCAGTTAAAATAGCAAGATATATCGTATTTGTATAAATGCGGTCTCCTTCGCTCTGTTTGCCCTGCGCACTGCAGACAGAGAACTTTATCGCTCCGCCCATCCCGAGCATAAGCCCCGTGCCATGAATAAAGTTATAGACAGGGATTGCAAGGTTTAAGGCAGCAAGACCGTCTGCCCCCATTCCTTTCGATATAAAAAATGTGTCCGCCAGAATATAACAGGATACCCCCAGCGTCCCCAGTACGCTCAACACAGTATACCGCGCAAAATCCCGCAAAGAATTTTGTCCGTTCATATCAATCACTCCCATATCAAAAAAATAGCGCCAGAGCTCTCTATCTTCAAAGGCCTAACGATAGAAAGCCTGACGCTTACCTCTTTACCCGGCGGCAAAGAAGTGCCTTTTCTTTTTTTAATTCTACTCCGATAGCTGGCTTTTCATTACCTCGACAGCCTTTGCCAGCGCCTCGGGGATCGCTGCCGGATTTTTTCCACCGGCCTGTGCCATATTCGGGCGACCGCCGCCGCCGCCGCCGACTACGGCGGCCACTTCTTTGATCAGCTTTCCGGCGTGGGCGCCTTTGTCTATGGCTCCCTGTGTCGCCGTGGCGATCAGGTTTGCCTTGCCGTCTATCTCACTGGCAAATACAACAAAAGCTTCTCCCAGCTTATTCCGGGCGTCATCTCCCAGTTCCCGCATTCCGTTCATATCCACATCGGTGAGCTGTCTGGCAAGGATCCGGATACCATTTACTTCTTCCGCCTCACTCGTCACATCTCCGGCGGAATCCCTGGCGATCTTCGCCCTCAGTTTGTCATTTTCCTTCTGCACTGCCCTCAGCTCCTCCTGGAGAGCGGCCACTCTGGCGGCCACTTCGCCTGTCGCCACCTTAAGGCATTTCGCCGTCTCCCGGAGTTCTCTCTCTTCTCTCTCATAGTAAGACAAAAGCCCCGGCCCTGTCAGAGCCTCAATACGCCGCACACCGGCCGCCACACCGCCCTCAGACAAGATCTTAAAAGCGGAGATACTCTTTGTATTCTCCACATGGGTCCCACCACAGAGTTCAGTGCTGAAATCTCCCATTTTCACAACCCGGACGATCTCACCGTATTTTTCACCAAACAGCGCCATAGCACCGGATTTTTTTGCCTCATCGAGACTCATCTCCTCTGTCACCACAGAGAGTCCCTCATTGATCTCTTTATTTACAATCTCTTCCACCCGGGCAATCTCCTCCGGCGTCATTGGAGAAAAATGAGTAAAGTCAAAGCGCAGATGGTCTTTGTCCACCAGAGAGCCTTTCTGTTCCACATGGTTCCCGAGGACAAGGCGGAGTGCTTTCTGCATCAGAT
>CANRMO010000104.1 GCA_947631755.1 uncultured Lachnospiraceae bacterium
CGACACCGGCGGCGGGAAGTCTGTTGAACGGACTCATGATAGTGATCTGCCTGATCTTGTATGTCATAGGCGCGGCCTGAGTTCATTCAGGCGCTGCGAGATCACAGTATTTTTGTAAATTTCACGGTACTGTCCGGCGGACAGTTCTTCTATGTAATTGACGGGGTAGTTTTTTTTGTATCCTTTTGTATTCAGAACAGAGGCGGCTTTGTTGTAGGCAACGGCGGCCTCTGTTTCTGTCTGGTAACGGCCCACAATGTAATTGCCGTTCCAGTGGATCTTTGTCTCAAAATATGGCCTGCCATTTCCCTCTTTTTTTGATACGCCGTGGTAGCGGTTGATGATCTCGATATTGGAGTATCGGAAATCCCTGTGGTCTCCGTTGACAAAACGGAAGTCCCGGCCCTCAATGGCGTAATTTTTTATGCCATAGCGGGACAGGATGTTGATCTGCATACCGTAATCCGCCACAAATAAGTGTCCGCCCCGGCGGCTGATCGTCCGGGTAGAAAAATAAAATAAATCGTCGATGTCAAAAGTCAGAAAGTCATCTTTTGAAAAATAGTAGAGAAAGAAATTCTTTTTTAAGTAAATAGGGGTTTTGATGTACATATTATTATCGCGGAAATTTATGAGGACGACCCATTTGGAAAAGGGGAGCGGGGAGCTCCCGTCCGAGGGGCAGAAATCCAGGGTGAGGTCTGTTCTGCAAAGCAGAGTGTCCGCCTGCCTGTATGCGTCAGACGCCTCCTGTTCTGTGGGAAAGCTGCCGAGGCTGATGTGTTTGCCCCTGAATGTAATGGAACTTCGAAAATACACGGTTCCGTCTTTTCTGACGGCTCGGTAAACGCCAGGCAGCATATGGGATCCTCCTATCAATCTGTCGTCTTTTTTCTTAAAAAAATCTGTTTTTATCATATCATAAAAACTTTAGGACAGCAACAGTAACATTTTTTTTACATTTATGTAACATTTTTGTAATAAATTAACAGAATTTGCATATACTCTCTATAAAGGATAATTAATGTCTGAGTTCGGACTGGAGGTTAAAATGAGAAAATTTGCTTTTGTAATATGTTGCATTTCTGTTATTTCCCTGTCGATCGGCTGGTATCCGGAGGACATCAATAAGGGGATAAATGTAGTGACGGGACAGGCGGGTTCCTACTCTGCCATGCTGTGCATGGTCGAGGAAAATCAGGGACTATTTACACAGGGGGTCCGGGAGACCTCTGAGGAAGAGAGAAGAGAGAGGGAACAGATGGATGAAAAGAACAGGAGAAAAGCAAAGATAGATGAAAAGAAGTGGAGATCTGAGATGGAAAAACGCAGGATCCTTGAGCGGATCGTGGAGGCGGAGGCCGGGGACCAGGATCTGAAAGGGAGGGTTCTGGTGGCAAATGTGATCCTAAACCGCGTGAAATCCAAAAAGTTTCCGAACACGGTGAAAGGCGTTGTCTTTGCCCGCCGGCAGTTCTCTCCGGTTTCAAACGGCAGTTATTACCGTGTCAAAGTATCACCTCTGACAAAAAAGGCGGTTAAGAAAGCTCTCAAGGGGAAAAATTATTCAAAAGGGGCTCTGTATTTTATGTGCCGCAGCGCGTCGGACCCCTCAAATGTGACATGGTTTGACCGGGATCTCACAAGGCTTTTTTCCTATGGCTGCCATGAATTTTTTAAATAGCTTTAAATAAAAAAGCATTTGCAAAGCCATAATGAATAATATATTATGATGTCAGGGTCAAAAGGTCTAAATGCCGTTTGTACTTGCACAAAATACGATTTGGAGGAAGTAAAATATGAAAAAGAGAATGATCTGTGTAATAAGCATCGCCGCGCTGATTTTTTCGCTGACTGGCTGCGGGGCGGAAGAGAAGAGTCCGGCGGCAGAGAATAAGGAGGTGACAGAGCAGCCGAAGACGGAAGAAAATGCTACGCAGGAGCCGGTTTCGGAAAAGAATAATGAGGGAGATACTGACAGCCAGGAAAAAAGTGCTCAGATCTCTAAAAATGAGGCGAAAAAGATTGCTCTGAAAGATGCGGGATTATCGGAGAGCGAGTTGTCCGCTATCCGTGTAAAGCTGGATACGGATGACGGAGTTCAGCAGTATGAGGTGGAATTCTATGCGGACGGCAAAGAATATGATTATGATATCGACGCCAAAACCGGGAAAATACGGAGCAAGGATACGGACATTGAGGACGATTTTGGCGGCAGTGGCGCAGATGCCAATGCATCCGGTATCCTGTCGAAAAAGGATGCGGAAAAGATCGCGTTGAAAAAAGTGCCTGGCGCAACGGAAAAAGATGTGTATCTGAAGCTGGAACATGATGATGGCAGACAGGTTTATGAGGGCTCTGTAATTTACAAAAAAATGGAATATGAATTTGAGATTGACGCTGAAACCGGGAAAATTCTGTCGTGGGAGGAAGAGCCGGAAGACGACTGACACAAAAAAATCTCTATTGTAAAAAAGATAATTTCATGGTATTCTTGAGTGAGATGTTTCGGAAATAATGAATATTACAGGAAAAGGATGGAATGACCATGGATATTATGTACAAGAGCACCCGCAGCAAAGGGGAAAAAGTTACCGCGTCACAGGCGATCCTGAAAGGGCTTGCCGACGATGGCGGCCTGTTTGTGCCGGATTTTCTTCCGGCATTTGACGTGCCGCTTTCCCGGCTGCCGGAGATGGATTACCGGGAGACCGCTTATGAAGTGATGAAGTTATTTCTCAGTGATTTCACGGAGGAAGAATTAAAGGCATGTATTCATGACGCCTATGACGATAAATTTGACACAGAGGAGATTGCGCCGCTGGTAAAGAAAGACGGGGCCTATTATCTGGAATTGTTCCATGGGCGTACCATCGCATTTAAGGATATGGCTCTCTCGATCCTGCCGTATCTCATGACCACCGCGGCAAAGAAAAACGGGGTGAAAAATGAGATTGTTATTCTGACCGCTACGTCTGGTGATACGGGGAAAGCCGCCCTGGCGGGCTTTGCCGATGTGCCGGGGACGAGTATCATTGTATTTTACCCGAAAAACGGCGTCAGCCCGATCCAGGAGAAACAGATGGTGACCCAGAGGGGAGCCAACACGAATGTCATAGGGATCACCGGGAATTTTGACGACGCCCAGACAGGCGTGAAACAGATGTTCCACTCAAAAGAGCTGGCGGAGCGCATGGGTGAAAAGGGATATCAGTTCTCTTCCGCAAATTCAATCAATATCGGTCGCCTTGTCCCTCAGATCGTGTACTATGTATACGCCTATGGGCAGTTATTGAAACAGGGCGGGATAGAGGTGGGTGAAAAGATCAATGTCGTGGTGCCCACCGGGAATTTCGGCAATATTCTGGCTGCTTATTACGCAAAACATATGGGGATTCCTATTGAGATGCTGTTCTGCGCCTCCAATGAAAATAAAGTTTTGTTTGACTTTTTTCAGACCGGGAAATATGACCGGAAACGGGAGTTTATCCTCACGTCATCCCCGTCCATGGATATCCTCATATCCAGCAATCTGGAGAGGCTTATTTACCGTATTGCCGGGGAGGATGCAGACCGGACAAAGGCGCTGATGGACGCACTGTCCGGGGAGGGCGAATATGAGATCACACAGGAGATGAGAGAGGGGCTTTCTTGTTTTGAGGCCGGATTTGCCACAGAGGAGGAGACGGCTGAGACGATACGGAATGTGTACCGGGGGGCGGATTACATCATTGACCCGCACACGGCAGTGGCCGCGCATGTTTACTATGAGAAGGCAAAAGACCGGGGGCAGAAGACGGTGGTTGTGTCTACGGCCAGTCCTTATAAGTTCACGCGCAGTGTGACGGATGCCATTGACCGGGAAAAATATGATAAAATGACAGATTTTGAGCTGGTAGATGAGCTGTATAAACTGTCCGGCGTGAGTGTTCCGGCGGCTATTGAGGAGATACGGACTGCTCCGGTCCTGCACGATACCGTCTGCGATAAGAGTGAGATGCAGGCAGCGGTAGAGAGGATTCTGGGTTTGTAGGGAAGTAAGCGGTGCGGCCGGTATTTTCCCGCCAGTAGAGGTGTGGCTGCTGCGGCCGGGACAGGAAAGGGCGGAGATAATGGAATTCAGACCGTGTATTGATATCCATAATGGCAGGGTTAAGCAGATCGTGGGGGGGAGTCTCACAGATGAAAATGATTTTGCCAGGGAAAATTTTGTGTCGGAAAAACACGCTTCGGACTACGCAGCCCTCTACAAGAGGGCAGGGCTTCGCGGCGGGCATATGATTCTGCTAAATGCGGGGGACAGTGCCTATTATAAGGCGGATCTGGAGCAGGCAGAGAGAGCTCTCCGGGTATGGAGCGGCGCCCTGCAGATCGGCGGCGGTGTGACAGCGGAAAATGCCGCCTCCTTTCTGGAAATGGGGGCCAGCCATGTCATTGTTACTTCCTATGTCTTTGCGGGGGGAGAGATCCGCATGGACCGCTTAGAGAGGCTGGTTTATGAGGTGGGGAAGGAGCATCTGGTGCTGGATCTGAGCTGCCGCAAGAGAGGGGAGAAATACTATGTTGTGACGGACCGCTGGCAGAAGTATACGAGGGAGCCCCTCAGCGCGCAGTGGATGGCGGATCTGGGGGCTTATTGTGATGAGTTTCTTGTCCATGCGGTCAATGTGGAGGGGACGGGCACTGGTGTGGACCGGGAATTGCTCGCAATCCTGGCAGAAGAGACCGAGACGCCAGTGACCTATGCGGGTGGCATCGGCACGATGGAAGATATCAGGACGATTGAGGAAATCGGAAAGAAAAAGATTCATTTTACAGTGGGAAGTGCCCTGGATCTGTTCGGCGGAAACTTGAGTTTTGACGAAATTATTAAAAAATATGGCAAGTGATTGATAAAAATATTTTTTAAAAAAATAACGAAAAATCGGCGACTGGAAAAGTTTGGCGCCGATTTTTTTTGATATGAGGTTGACATTTTTGAAATATATGATACAATTGTTACAAATTTGTTACAAAAACAATTCGTGATTGTTACAAAAACAATTCAAGATTGTTACAAAACTAATAAGGAGTGTAATTATTGTTATGAGTTTCAAAAGTTTAGTAGTACGGGCGATGGCGGTTCTTGTACTGGTCCTGCTCTGTGGATTCAGCGCAACACCTTCTAAGGCTGCTGGGACGGAGAAAGAGTATACAAATAGAGATGTAAAAGTATTGTCGAGCATTATCTTCTGTGAGGCGGGAAACCAGAGTTACACAGGGAAACTGGCAGTGGGCATAGTCGTTATGAACCGTGTGAAGTCCAAAAAGTTTCCAAATACAGTTGAGAAGGTCATCCGCCAGAAAGGGCAGTTTTCTCCGGTGCGCCAGGGGAAATTTTCAAGAGAGCTGAAAAAATATTCTGCGGGTTCCTATGACCGGGGCGTGAGGGCTGAGTGCAAAAAGGCAGCCAAAGCAGTTCTTGAGGGAAGGAATTATGTAAATTATAAGGGTAAGAAACTGAATATGAGCAAGTATCTGTTTTTCAGCCAGCGTCTGAGAAATGCAAAACTCCGCATCGGCGGACACGATTTCAAGGTAAATTTTTAGTCAATTTAGTTAATTTTAGTTAAAACTTGTATTTTTTGCTTTTCTATTAAGCCTCTTTGTGTTATCATAAAACTAGATATGCAAAGGAGGCTTTTTTTTATGTCAGAAGTATCAGGCACGAAAGAGGAGATCACAGCAAAAAATTTTATTGAAAATGAAATAGATAGAGATCTACAGAAAGGTGTCTATGACAAAGTTGTCACCCGTTTTCCGCCGGAACCCAACGGATATCTTCATATCGGACATGCAAAATCGATCGTTCTGAACCAGGGGATCGCAAAGGAATACAGCGGTACATTTAACCTGCGCTTTGACGATACTAATCCCCAGAAAGAGAAGACAGAGTTTGTCCATTCTATCATGGAAGATGTGGAGTGGATCTGCGGAGAAAAACCTCCGGTATATTATGCGTCGGATTATTTTGGCCAAATGTACGAGTGCGCGGTGAAACTGATCAAAAAAGGGAGAGCCTATGTGTGCGACCTCTCGCCGGAAGAGATTCGTGAATACAGAGGTACGCTGACAGAGCCGGGGCGCAACAGCCCTTACCGCGACCGCACGGTGGAGGAGAATTTAAAGCTGTTTGAAGAGATGAAAAACGGTGATTGTGAGGACGGTTCCCGGGTTCTGCGGGCAAAGATCGATATGGCGTCGCCGAACATTAATATGCGTGACCCGATCCTTTACCGCGTGGCTCATCTGAACCACCACAATACAGGTGATAAGTGGTGTATCTATCCGATGTACGATTTCGCCCATCCGATCGAGGATGCGGTGGAGGGGGTGACCCACTCGATCTGTACACTGGAATTTGAGGATCACCGGCCGCTGTATGAGTGGGTAGTCCGGGAGTGTGGATTTGAAACGCCTCCGCGGCAGATTGAATTTGCGAAAATGTATCTGACAAATGTTGTGACGGGAAAGCGGTATATTAAAAAATTGGTGGAAGACGGTATTGTGGACGGCTGGGACGATCCCCGTCTTGTGACGATCACGGCACTCAGGCGGCGCGGTTACACAGCTTCTTCCATCCGCAGGTTTATGGAACTGTGCGGTGTGTCTAAATCAAACAGTTCTGTGGATTATGCGATGTTAGAATACTGCATCCGTGAGGATCTGAAAATGAGTGAACCGCGGATGATGGCAGTGCTTGATCCGATCCGGCTGATTATTGATAACTATGAAGAGGGAGAGACTGAATATCTCGATGTCCCGAACAATCAGGAGAATCCGGAGCTTGGGACGAGAAAAGTTCCCTTTGGCAGAGAGCTGTACATCGAGAGGGGAGATTTTATGATCGATCCCCCAAAGAAATATTTCCGTCTGTTCCCGGGCAATGAGGTGCGTCTTATGAGTGCCTATTTTGTAAAATGTGTCGGCTATGAGACAGACGGAGCTGGCAATGTGACGGAAGTTCACTGTACGTATGACCCGGAGACAAAAAGCGGTTCTGGTTTTACCGGGAGAAAGGTGAAAGGGACGATCCACTGGGTGGCCGCCGGGACAGCCAAAACGGCAGAGGTCCGGCTCTATGAAAATATTGTGGATGAGGAGAAGGGCGTTTACCGGGAAGATGGCACCGTGAATGTTAATCCGAATTCCCTCACGGTTCTGCCGGAATGTTATGTGGAACCGGCGCTGGGGGAGGCGAAGCCGGGGGATAAGTTCCAGTTTATGAGGACGGGGTTCTTTTGTGTGGACACGAAGGACACCACACCGGAGCGCCTGGTGTTCAACCGGATCGTGTCTCTGAAGAGTTCTTACCGGCCGGGTTGAGAAGACCACGAGGCGGCCGCCGGAGGCAGATCATATCTGTCCGGGGAGGGCGTGCTGCCCGCGAGAATAAATGATGCATGAAAACTATTAATACAGGAAGGAAAAGTGAGATGGCTAATATTTTTGCAGATCTTGAGAATCTGGGATTAAAGAATGTGAACAAAGTAGATATTTATGAGGAAGAATCCCAGGAGAAGAAAGAAAGCGTGAAAGAGGAAAAAAAGGAGATTTCAGAGGAGGAGTTCATTTTTGACAAGAGCTATAAGTGTCCGGTCTGTGACAACGAGTTCAAGAGCAAAATGATCCGTACCGGAAAAGTGCGCCTGGATGGGGCGGACACGGATCTCAGGCCAAGGTATGCCGGTGTGGATTCGCTGAAATACGATGCGGTTTTGTGTCCGCGATGTGGGTATGCGGCTCTGAACCGGTATTTCAATTTTATCATGGCCGGCCAGGCGAAGAAGATCAAGGAACAGATTTCTACAAGTTTTGTCTATCCTCAGGAAAAGGGAAAGGTTTATTCTTACGAGGACGCAATTGTCCGCCACAAAATGGCACTGCTGAACACGGTGGTGAAAGGCGGCAAAAACAGTGAAAAGGCGTATACATGCCTGAAACTTGCCTGGCTGTACCGCGGACAGCGCGAGGCGATGATGCGGCAGGATGAGTACCAGAAAGAGGAGATCGCAAAGCTTCTGGAGACAGAAGAAGAGCTGATGCGGGACGCATTTGACGGATTTGAGGCGGCCTTTGGCAAAGAAGACTTCCCGATGTGCGGCATGGATCAGCACACAATGATGTATCTTCTGGCTGAGCTC
>CANRMO010000105.1 GCA_947631755.1 uncultured Lachnospiraceae bacterium
TCCGATAACTTTCCCAAGAATGACTACCTCATCGACATAGATCGGTTCCATGGTGTCATTTTCCGGCTGCAGACGGTAACGGCTGTCTTCTTTGTAATATGTTTTCACTGTGGCGGAGTCATCGACCAGGGCCACCACAATGTCACCGTCATTGGCGGTTTCCGTCTGCTTGGCGATGATTTTATCGCCGTCGTATATCCCTGCATTGACCATGCTCTCACCCCGCACATCCAGCATGAATAAATTGCCGGAGGGCAGTTCAGAAGAGAGCAGCGGGAAGTAACCTCTGATATTCTGCTCTGCAAAGATCGGCTGGCCAGCGGCAATCTGGCCGATCATGGGGATGTTGCGCATCTCGCGGCGAGTCATATTGAATTCGTCGTCTACAATCTCAATCGCCCTCGGCTTTGTGGGGTCACGGCGTATATATCCGTTTTTTTCCAGTGTCTCCAGATGCGAGTGGACAGAGGAAGTAGATTTGAGTTTCACCGCCGAACAGATCTCCCTCACAGCGGGCGGGTATCCTTTTTCGAGAATCTGTGCTTTGATATATTCTAAAATCTCCGACTGTTTCGCTGATATCCTTCCATTTCCCATAAGACAGATATCCTCCTTTACATAAATAATTTTGATTCTGATGTAAAAAAGCCAAACAAAAGTTTGTTCTGAAATTAAATATACCACATTTTTTTTGTTCTGTCAAACAAATGTTCACTTTAAAAATTTTTGTGGACAAACTCCGCCAGAATGGTTATAATAGATGGATATAATAGAAGAGAAGGAGTGCAAAGTAATAATGAGTGGAGAGAATGAGAAAAAAGAAAACTTTTTTAATAGACTGAAAAACGAAGAACACCGCGCGTTTGAGATTACGATGTTTGCTGTGAGTGTCTGCGTGGCGCTGGTCGTTCTGACTAGTGTAGTCATTGTATTTGCCTATTTTCAGAAAGCCCGCGGAGAGCGCATCTCGGAAGAAGAGGTAAATGCCACCAATGTCACAGATGCCGCCATCACGGTGACAGAAGAGCCGGAGGGCACGCCTTTTGATCCTGTTATCAAGGGGAACGAAGAGGATTTCGATGACAATGAGGTGGATGAGGACCTCAAAAACAGTAAGGTCGGATACACGACAGCCACAGTGAATCTGAGGGATAAGGGGTCACTGACAGCGGCTGTGCTCATGAAAGTGCCGGCTGGATCAAAAGTCAAGCTGCTCGGGCTGCAGGATGACAATGAGTGGATGGAAGTGAATTATAATGGTACCGCAGGGTATATCAATGTTATGTACCTGACTGCCACAAAACCTGCCGCCACAGCAACTCCGATACCGGCAACTGCCGCCCCGCGGACAAAGACACCGCCGCCGGCGACACCGACACCGAAAAAGACAAAACCGCCGAAGAAGACAAAACAGCCAGAGGACGATGAGGAGACAGATGAGCCGGAGGAGACGGACGCTCCCGCTACCCAGGAGCCGACACCGGCGCCGACGGCTGTGCCAGTGACAGAAAAACCAAAGCCGACTCAGGAGCCGGCGACGGAGAAGCCCACGGACCCACCCACGGCGACTCCGGATACATCATCGGAACAACAGCAGGGCTGACGCCCGCAGAACTGTCATTTCGCGCCTGCGTGTCCGCGCAGACGCGGTTCCGAAACAGGGGTATTGATTCATAACAGCGAAACGGAGAGTTACATGGAACAACTGACACCCATGATGCAGCAGTACATGGATACAAAAGAACAGTACAAAGATTGTATATTGTTTTACCGCCTGGGCGATTTTTACGAGATGTTTTTTGACGACGCTCTGTGCGTATCCAAAGAATTGGAGATTACACTGACCGGAAAGAGCTGCGGTCTGAAAGAGAGGGCACCCATGTGTGGTGTCCCATTTCATTCTGCGGAGGGATATATCAACCGTCTGGTAGAACGCGGATATAAAGTGGCGATATGCGAACAGATGGAGGACCCGAAAACCGCAAAAGGCCTTGTCAAGAGGGATGTGATACGCATTGTCACGCCGGGCACAAATTGTTACACGGCCTCGCTGGACGAGACGAGAAATAATTACCTGATGGGGATTGTCTCCACGGAGGAAAGCTTTGGTATCTCGGTAGTGGATGTGACCACGGGTGAATACCGTCTGACGGAAGTGGACAGCCTCGGCAAATTATTAGATGAGGTCAATAAATTTATGCCTTCTGAGATTGTGTGCAACGATGCCTTTTACATATCCGGTGCTGATCTGACGGATCTCACAGAGCGGCTTGGCATCGCGATCTCTGCCCTGCAGCCGAGATATTTTGAAAAAGATATCTGCCGCAAATCTCTGTGCCGCCATTTTGGTGTGGCCACCCTGGAGGGACTGGGACTGCAGGAATACACGATCGGCGTGATCGCGGCGGGCTGCGTCATGCAGTATCTGGAGGAGACACAGAAATGTTCCCTGGCACATATTTCCCGCCTGACTCCCTATCAGACGGGGAAATTTATGCTCTTAGACAGCAATACAAGGAGAAACCTGGAACTGGTGGAGACACTGCGGGAGAAACAAAAGAGAGGCTCCCTCCTCTGGGTGCTGGACCGGACAAAGACGGCTATGGGGGCCAGGAAGCTCCGGAGCTGCCTGGAACAGCCTCTGATCGATGAAGCGGAGATCTTAAAACGCTATGACGCCATTGAGGAACTCAATGACAATGTGATCACACGGGAGGAGATGCGGGAATATCTGAATCCGGTCTATGATCTGGAGAGGCTCTTAAGCCGGATCAGTTATAAAACAGTAAACCCGAGGGATATGATTGCACTGGAATCCTCTCTTTCCATGCTGCCCCATATACTTTCTCTGTGCAGCAATTTTGAGTCTGCCCTCTTTCGGGAACTGAGCGCTGAGCTCGATCCCCTGGAGGATATACATTCTCTGATCCACAATGCCATCGCAGAAGAGCCCCCGGTCTCTGTCCGGGAGGGGGGGATTTTCAAAGAGGGGTACCACGAAGAGATCGACCGCCTGCGAAACGCAAAAACGGAGGGAAAGAACTGGCTGGCTGAGCTGGAGGCGAAAGAGCGGGAGAAAACAGGAATAAAAAATCTCCGGATCAAATTTAACAAGGTGTTTGGGTATTACCTGGAAGTGACAAAATCTTTTATCAGCCAGGTTCCGGATACGTGGATCCGCAAGCAGACGCTGACGAATGCCGAGCGCTATACAACACCGGAATTAAAAGAGATGGAGGATGTCATCCTGGGGGCGGAAGACCGGCTGTACAGTCTGGAATACGCGGTATTCTGCGATCTGCGGGACAAGATTTTTGAGCAGATGGAGAGAATCCAGAAAACGGCCGCGGTCATTGCTGTGCTTGATATGCTGGGATCGCTTGCCTATGTGGCGGAGCACAATCACTATGTGCGGCCGACATTAAACCACCGTGGAGAGATCCGGATCAAAGAGGGCAGGCATCCTGTGATCGAGCAGATGACCGAGCACAATATGTTTATTGCCAATGACACATTTCTGGATGAGGACACACACCGGGTCGTCATTATAACCGGCCCCAATATGGCGGGAAAATCGACGTATATGCGCCAGACTGCGCTTATTGTTCTGATGGCCCAGCTCGGCTCTTTTGTCCCCGCAGAGGCCGCCGATATCTCTCTTGTGGACCGCATTTTTACGAGGGTGGGAGCCTCCGATGATCTGGCCAGCGGACAGAGCACCTTTATGGTAGAGATGACGGAGGTGGCCAATATTTTGCACAACGCCACAAAAGACAGCCTGATCATTCTGGATGAGATTGGCCGGGGGACGAGCACGTTTGACGGCCTCAGCATCGCCTGGGCAGTTGTGGAGCACATCGTGGACAAAAAACAGATCGGGGCCAAAACTCTCTTCGCCACCCACTACCATGAGCTGACCGAGCTGGAGGGAAAACTGGAAGGGGTGCAGAACTATTGCATCGCAGTCAAAGAGGACGGTGAGGACATTGTGTTCCTGCGCAAGATCGTAAAGGGAGGGGCCGACCGGAGCTATGGCATCCAGGTGGCAAGGCTCGCCGGCGTGCCGGCAGAAGTTCTTGCCCGCGCCAGAGAAATTGCGGACTGCCTTGAGAGGGAGAGTGAAGACCGCGGCGGGATTCCTGTGGAGGCCGCCGTGACAGCGGAGCCCGCGCCACAGAAATCCGTGCCGGGAGAGATGAATCAGCTCTCGATTTTTGATGCGATGGGCAGTGTCCAGACCGACGATATTTTATTTGAGTTAAGGGATATCGACCTCTCAAATGTCACACCGATGGACGCAATGAACCTTGTGTACAAATGGCAGAATCAGCTAAAGGAGAAGTGGTAAATTGATTCAGGTATTAGACAGGGATACGATCAACCAGATAGCCGCGGGGGAAGTGATCGAGCGCCCCGTGGCGGTCGTCAAGGAACTGGTGGAAAATTCAATTGACGCCGGGGCAAATGCCATTACTGTAGAAATCAAAGAGGGAGGGATTTCTTTTATCCGCATTACGGATAACGGCACCGGTATTGCAAAAGGGGAAATCAAAACTGCATTTTTGAGACACGCCACAAGTAAAATCAAGACTATGGAAGATCTTTTGACCATTCATAGTCTTGGTTTTCGTGGGGAGGCGTTATCCAGCATCGCCGCTGTGGCCCAGGTGGAACTGATCACGAGACAGGGGGATGAGATCACCGGCTCGCGGTATGAGATTGAAGGCGGGGAAGAAAAAATTTTTGAGGAGATCGGCTGTCCGGAGGGGACCACTTTTATTGTGCGAAACTTATTTTTCAATACGCCTGCCAGGCGCAAGTTCCTGAAGACAAAAACGACAGAGGGAAACTATATCCAGGATTTTGTCGTGCGCTGTTCCATTTCCCACCCGGAAATTCGGTTCAATTACATCACCGACGGGAGAAACCGCCTGCAGACTTCCGGGGACGGCCAGTTAAAGACAAATATTTTTTATAACTATGGCCCTGATGTGACAAAATGTATGATTCCCTTGGATGTGTGTGAATACGGTATGAAATTGCAGGGGTTTATCGGCAAGCCGGAGCTATCAAGAGGAAACCGGACATTTATGAATTATTTTGTCAATGGCCGCTATATCAAGAGCCCGGTCATCACAAAAGCCATCGAACAGGCGTATCACGGCTATCTGATGGGGCACCGCTATCCCTTTACAACACTGATGCTGTCGATTGACAGCCGTCTTATCGACGTCAATGTGCACCCGACAAAGATGGAGATCCGCTTTACAAACCAGGAGGAGGTATACCAGCTCTTTCACGACGGGATAAAAAATGCCCTGAGACAGATCACACTTATACCGGAAGTGACACTGGAAGAGGAAAGCAGGAAACCAGCCGGGCCATCGGCGCCTGCGGAGAAAAAGCGGGCGCCGGAGCCCTTTGAGACGGCCTCTGCTGCCTCTTCACCGCCATCCCGAAGAGAGATAGAAAATGCCGGAACACCTGGGAAAAAAGAGGCTGTGCCGGCAATACGGGAGCAGACCGCATGGCAGACAGACAAAGCCGCCGCGGGCCGTCCGGGGAGCGGGGAGCGGGAGCGCGGGGGGGGACAAAACGCATCCGGGCCGGAGAGTACATTTACCCAGATAAATCTTTTAAAAGACGGGATGGTGACAGAGAATGTGCCGCAGTTTCGCATTGTGGGACAGATTTTTGAGACATACTGGCTGGTCGAATACCAGTCGGAGCTTCTGATCATCGATCAGCACGCCGCACACGAAAAAGTCCTGTACGAGAAACTGATGGCCCGTATGAAAAAGAAAGAGGGATTGACACAGAATCTTGCTGCTCCCCTTGTTGTGACATTATCCGGGCGGGAGATGGAGGTTCTGAAAAAATATGGCGATATTTTTGAACAGATCGGATTTCGCTTTGAACCGTTTGGCGACAGGGAATATATCATAAACGGGGTGCCCGCAGATTTCCTCAATCTGGCCTCAAAAGAGCTGTTCCTGGAAATGCTGGACGGGCTTCTGGAAGAGGGGGGGCGGCTGAGGCCGGAGATGGTGTTAGACCACTGCGCCACGATGTCCTGCAAGGCGGCAGTCAAGGGAAACCATCTTTTGTCTGCCGCAGAGGCAAAAGAACTCTTTGGGGAGATGCTGCAGATGGAAGAGCCCTATCATTGCCCGCACGGAAGGCCCACTACCATCGCCATCAGCAAAAAAGAGTTTGAAAAGAAATTTAAGAGGATTATCTGAGATGGAATACAGGAAAGGGAGACGCACATGAAACAACCGATTTTGATCCTGACCGGCCCGACGGCAGTAGGAAAGACAGAAATTTCAATTGAGCTGGCCAGGCGATGCGGGGGGGAAATCATTTCCGCGGACTCGATGCAGGTATACCGCCACATGGATATCGGGACGGCAAAAATCCGCCGGGAGGAGATGGGAGATGTGCCGCACTACCTGATCAATGAGCTTGAGCCGGATGAGGAGTTCAATGTCTTTCTCTTTCAGAAAAGGGCAAAAGAATGTATTGCGGATATCCACAGCCGGGGCAGGATACCAATCCTCGTGGGCGGCACCGGATTCTATATCCAGGCAGTCTTATATGATATTGATTTTACGCGCGATCAGGGGGATGACACATACCGGAAGCAGCTCCAGGAAGCAGCAGAAAAAGAGGGCGCCAAAGCCCTGCACAGGCGGCTGGCCAAGGTGGACCCGGCGTCGGCTGAGGCCATTCATGAAAACAATGTAAAGCGTGTTATACGTGCGCTGGAATACTATCATTTTACGGGGGAGAAATTCTCTTCCCACAACGAAGAGCAGCGGCAGAAACAATCCCCTTACTGCTTTCTCTATGCTGTGCTGGATATGGACCGGGAAACTCTGTACCGGCGCATTGACAGGCGGGTGGACAATATGATGGAGGAGGGCCTTGTACGCGAGGTGTCTGCCCTCCTGGAAAGGGGATTTGGGAGGGATCTCGTATCCATGCAGGGGCTCGGCTACAAAGAAATTGCCGCCGCCCTGGAGGGGGAGACCTCAATGGAAGAGGCCGTGCGCCAGTTAAAGCGTGACACAAGGCATTTTGCCAAGAGACAGATGACCTGGTTCCGCAGGGAGAAAGAAATTACTCTCTTTGATGTGGACGGCTATGACTCCGCCGCACAGCTGGCAGAGGCAATCGTGGCGGGAGCGAGAAAAAAAGGTGTTTTATAGTAAAAGATGTCCGATGGTAAAGCGGACCGGATATGGAGGAGAGAGATGCGATCAGAGACACAGAAAAATATGTACCGGGAATTTGGTATTTCGGACGAAGTATTAAACTTTGGCGAGCAGGTGCTGGAGGATATCTCAGAGAGATTCCGGGAAATTGACCAGGTGGCGGAATACAATCAGCTCAAAGTGATCCGTGCCATGCAAAAGAACCGCGTCAGTGAGAGCCATCTGTCCGGAACGACAGGATATGGATACAATGACAGCGGACGGGATACACTGGAAAGAGTGTACGCTGATATTTTCCACACAGAGGATGCTCTGGTGCGCTCACAGATCACTTGCGGGACCCATGCCCTGACGGTCGCTCTGGCCTCTGTGCTCCGCCCGGGGGACGAGCTGCTATCCACGGTAGGAAAACCCTATGACACCCTGGAGGGCATCATCGGGATCGGGGAGTCCCGGACAAAAGGCTCCCTGCGGGAGTTCGGCATATCCTACCGCCAGGTAGATTTATTGGAGGACAGTGGATTTGACTATGACGGGATACGAGCCGCACTGAATGATAAGACAAAACTTGTCACGATCCAGCGCTCCAAAGGCTATGCCCTGAGGAAAACATTTTCAGTGGAGCAGATCGGTGAACTGATCCGGTTTATAAAGAATATCCGGCCAGACGTGATCTGTATGGTGGACAACTGTTACGGAGAATTTGTCCAGACGGCCGAGCCATCTGATATGGGTGCGGATCTCTGTGTCGGCTCCCTGATCAAAAATCCCGGTGGTGGCCTGGCCCCACTAGGCGGCTATATAGCAGGGAAAAAAGAGCTAGTAGATCTCGCCGCTTACCGCCTGACAGCGCCAGGGATCGGCCGCGAAGTGGGTGCCTCCCTGCAAGTGAACCACTCCTTTTACCAGGGACTGTTCCTGGCGCCCACCGTTGTAGCGAGCGCGCTGAAGTCCGCCATTTTCGCG